>NZ_JAQIHG010000018.1:0-46851 GCF_035916735.1 Acinetobacter minutum | reverse complement strand
TTTACCTAAACATTTAGAAAGCTTGTTGGAACAAGCAAGGATGTATATCTTGCCGGAGAGAAGGAAAAGAAATTGTCTCAGGGTTGTGAAGCTAAAACCACAGAAATACCCAAGAAAATGCCAGTCAATTTCTTAACTGACTGGCATTACCCGATCATGGGGCTTTTTTTACCACACTGTAATCAATAAAAGCTGCCCAATCGCTGTCATTCACACAGCAAAACAGCTATTTAAAACTGTAAAAATGCTAGCCAATGCCAGAATTGATTTAGGCCTGCCGAAATGTTCTACGAATTTCGATGGATGGATTAGCTCTCTATCCTCAGGCAGCCTGTTCATCGCGCTTAAACACTAATTCTTGTGCAGTGGAATTATCCGCATCAAAATAATAGCCTTCGCTGTTAAAGGCTTTGAGATCTTCTGCACCTTGAGGTTGCTGTTCAAGTATAAAACGCGCCATCAGACCACGGGCTTTTTTGGCATAGAAACTGATCACTTTGTATTTGCCATTTTTCTGGTCTAAAAACACTGGTTTGATGATCTGTGCCTGGATCTGCTTTTCTTTTACAGCCTTGTAGTATTCATCAGAAACCAGATTGACCAATAAATCAGATTCAGCTTCCAACAGATCTGTATTGATTTGTTGAGTGATGATTTCTCCCCAGAATTCATAGAGGTTATGGCCACGGCTGTTATGGAGCTTGGTACCCATTTCCAGACGGTAGGGCATCATCAAATCTAGAGGTCGCAACAACCCATACAGACCAGAGAGCATACGCAGTTGTTGCTGCGCAAGATCAATTTGTTGGTCATTCAGCTGATAAGCATCCAGACCGGTATAAACATCCCCTTTAAAGGCAAACAGAGCCTGACGGGCATTTGCCAGGTTAAAATCCGGCTGCCAATCCTGAAAACGCGCAACATTCAATTGCGCAATCTTCTCACTCACACTCATCAGGCTAGCAATCTCGGTCGCAGACAATTTCTGGCAATCCTGAATCAGCTCCTCTGAATGTTGCAGTAAGCGCGGGAAGGTATGAAGATCTGTGGGTAAGGCAGAATCGTAATCGAGTGTCTTAGCAGGAGAAAGAAGAGCGAGCATGGATAACCTGGTCAAATAATAATGAATCAAACGATAACAGTCGGCTCATTTTAACGCCACTTTGTGTTTTTGTTGCGTCAAGGCAGTAAAATATTCCTTCTTCTATTTTCTCCTGTGCCTGTATGTCTGAACAAATTTTTATATCTGGTCCTGTCGGTCAAATTGAAATTTTTGTTGATGCACCGCAGGGTGAAATCAAAGGTTTCGCAGTCGTTTGCCACCCTCATCCGCTACAAGGCGGCAACCCACAGCATAAAGTGCCTGCCCTGCTGGCGCAGATTTTTGTGGAACAAGGCTATGTGGTCTATCGTCCAAGTTTCCGTGGTTCAGGTCAAAGCGCTGGCGTACATGATGATGGCTTTGGGGAAACACAAGATATTTTGGCCGTGATTGCGCACTTAAGAGATCGGTATCCAGATCTGCCTTTTTATGCCGGTGGTTTCAGCTTTGGTGCGCATGTGCTGGCCAAGTGTCAAGCCAGTCTGGACACAACCCAACAGCCACGACAACTGATTCTGTGTGGTCTGCCGACAGGAAGTGTTATTGGTTTACGCCATTATCAGACCCCAGACATTCAGGGTGATCTGCTGTTTCTCCATGGTGAACAGGATGACATTACCCTGCTTTCGGATTTAATTGCCTGGGCGGCGCCACAGAAACATCCCATCACGATTTTACCGGGAGCCAATCATTTCTTTACCGGTTATCTCAAGCAGCTACGTCATGAAATCAAGCGCTTTCTGCTGAGTCCTGCACTCTGATATTTAAGCACTTCATTCGGCTAGATCTAAAAAAGCAGCAAAAGCTGCTTTTTAAAAACTTTTCAGATTAACGTCCTTTACTTCCACTCAAACCCGCTAAAACGATCATCCGTTTTCAGGCTGTTTTCTACCGCTTGGGCTAACTGTTTCACCACGCTTTCTGTTGCAATCTTATCAAACCAGTCCTGTTCCTGTTGCGGATGAGCCGAAATTTCGCAGACCAGATGCCCGTCCTCGTCACGCTTTTGACAGCTCACAGATAAGGGCAAAGTCCGACTCTCGACACTGACCTGCAACTGATTCGGCGTTTCCGCAACAGTATTGGTCGCAAAGCCATAGTGGCTTAACTGCTCCGACAATACGGAAGCAACCTGTGCTTGGGTCTGGGAGGGATAAGCAGAAGACGTTGCATCTGGATGGGCGGTAAATTGTAATTTTTTCATCTCGTATCCCCAAGGGTATTATCATTATCGGGGATTAGCATAAGCAATAAAATGCAAACAGCCAAGCATTTGCCTGGCTGTTTCTCGGATAATCTTGCGGTCGGTTTTTGAATCAATAAGCGATTAGTTACTGACCTGAATGTTTAATCCAGCTTGATTGGCCAGCTCGGTAAAGGTCGGGAAGCTGGTCGCGACGGTTTCTGTCCCCACAATGGTAATTTCACCCGCAGTACGTAAGCCCGCCATACTGAAGCTCATGGCAATACGGTGGTCATGGTGTGATTCAATCTGCGCACCTTGGAAAATCGCAGACCAGTCACCGTCTTTGCCTTTCCCTTCAATGATGATGCCGTCAGCCGTTGGGGTACAGTCAATGCCCATCGCCTGCAAACCATCGGCCATCACCTGGATACGGTCAGACTCTTTCACACGCAGTTCAGCCGCCCCGGTCAATACCGTCTGGCCTTCCGCACACGCCGCAGCAATAAATAAGGCAGGGAATTCATCAATTGCGAGAGGCACCTGATCTTCAGGCATGTGAATGCCTTTCAGGGTACGGCTGCCACGGATACGGATATCCGCAATCGGCTCACCACCCGCAATGCGTTCATTTTCCACGCTGATGTCTGCACCCATCTGTTTCAGGATCTCAATCACACCGGTACGCGTTGGGTTAATGCCCACAGCTTCCAGGGTCACATCCGAACCTTCGGTAATCGCTGCACCAACCATAAAGAAAGCAGCTGAAGAAATATCGGATGGCACCTGAATGTCCGTGCCCACCAACTTACCGCCGCCTTGCAGGCTAATACGGTTGCCTTCAGTTTTTACTTCATAACCAAAAGCACGCAACATGCGTTCGGTATGGTCACGGGTTGGTTCCGGTTCAGTCACCGAGGTTTCACCTTCCGCCCAAAGACCTGCCAGTAAAATACCGGATTTCACCTGTGCAGAGGCCATTGGCAAATCGTAATCGATACCTTTGAGCTGCTGGTTCCCGGTAATGCTCACCGGTGGCGTACCTTTCTCACCCGTAGTCTGAATCTTGGCACCCATCAAACGTAATGGTTTGGCAATTCGCTCCATTGGACGTTTAGAGAGTGATGCATCACCGGTCATCACGGTATCAAAGGCTTGTGCCGACAGCATACCGGACAGCAGACGCATACTGGTGCCTGAGTTGCCCATGTACAACACGCCCGCCGGTTGTTTCAAGCCGTGCATGCCCACGCCATGAATGGTGACTTCACCATTTTTTGGCCCTTCAATGCTCACGCCCATATCACGGAATGCCTGCAAAGTCGCCAAGGCATCTTCACCTTCAAGGAAACCAGTCACATGCGTGGTGCCTTCCGCAATCGCACCAAACATGATGGAGCGATGTGACACAGACTTGTCACCTGGCACGGTAAATTTACCTTTAAATGTCTTCTTTCCCGGCAAAATGGTAAATTGTTGTGTCACCTTATTGTTCTCCATCAAGGGTTTCTGGGCTAGCATATGGTTAAAGTGCTGACGCGCAGCTTGGGCATGTCCTAGTAAGCCCATAATCGCCTGCGAATCTTCGTCTTCAATCATTTTACGCAAGATGGCGAGCTGCTGCTCAAAACCATCTACGGCATTTAAAATGGCTTTCTTATTGGCAAAGAAAATGTCATGCCACATTTGCGGATCGCTCGCGGCAATGCGCGAGAAATCACGGAAGCCGCCTGCAGCATAACGGAAAATATCGAGATTATCCTGGCGGTTGGCCAATTGCTCCACCAGGTTAAAGGCCATCAGGTGCGGAAGATGACTGGTATGGGCCAGCACTTCATCGTGCTTTTCGACATCCATACAAATCACTTCTGCTTTGGCTGCAGCCCACAGATGAATCAGTTTTTGCAGCGCCCAATCGGCACTCGTCGGCAAAGGGGTCAGGATCACCTTGTGATTGGCAAACAGATCCACCTTACCCGCATGTACGCCAGTATGTTCACTGCCTGCAATCGGATGCCCAGGCACAAAACCGGCTGGCAGCTGTTCACCAAACACGGCTTTGGCCGCTTCTACCACATTGCCTTTAGTACTGCCAACATCCGTTAAAATGGTATGTTCAGACAAATATGGCTTGATCGCTTCCAGCACTTTTTGCGTCGCGCGTACTGGCAAAGCCAGTACCACCAGGTCAGCGCCTTGTACCGCTTCGGCAGGATTACTAAAGCCTTGCTGAATCAAGCCTAAGGCTTTGGCATCATCCAAGGTTTTTTGCGAACGTGCAGAAGCAACCACGCAATCTGCCAGTTGTTCAGCAGCAATCACACGAGCCAAGCTGGAGCCAATCAGCCCCAGCCCGATAAATGCAACTTTTTCAAACAGTGGGTGTGCCATGGTTTAAGCTTTTGCCTCTAAGCCTAACACTTTTGCCAGTGCGGTCAGGAACTTGGCATTTTCTGCTTCTGTACCGATCGAAACACGCAAATGATTGCTAATTCCGACTGGACGCACGATCACACCTTCTTTTAATAACGCATTAAAGGTTTGTCCGGGATCAGCCTGCACATCGACCAAGATAAAATTGGCGCGTGACGGTACATAATTCAGACCCAAGGCCTTAAAGCCTTCTTCGAGCTGCTTCATGCCGGCTTTGTTCACTTCACGTGATTTCTCGATGAAGGCTTCATCTTTCAATGCAGCGACCGCAGCCACCATGGCTAAATGGTTGACGTTAAATGGTTGACGGATACGGTTCAGATAATCAGTCACTTCAACAGATGCCAAAGCAAAACCGACACGTAATGCAGCCAAGCCATAGCACTTGGACAAAGTACGGCTGACGATCAGGTTAGGATATTGCTCAAGATATTTCAGGCTGTTGAAGTTTTCTGGGAAATATTCCACATAAGCTTCATCAAGAACCACAATCACATGGGCTGGAACTTTCTGCATGAAGGCTTCAAATTCAGCTTCTTCAAACCAGGTGCCGGTTGGGTTGTTCGGGTTGGCAATAAAAACGAGTTTAGTGTTGTCCTTGATTGCAGCCGCCATCGCATCGAGGTCGTGCGCAAAGCCTTTCGCTGGAACTTCAATCGCTTCAGCATGAATCGCCTGAGTCACCAAGGCATACACGGCAAATGCGTGCTGGCTATACACCACGGAATCTTTTTCTGAAACGAAAGCACGGGCAAACATTTCCAGCAGATCATTTGAACCATTACCCAGGGTAATACGGTCGTGTGCAAAGCCAAATTGTTGTTGAATCTGATCTTTCAGGATAAAACCACCACCATCCGGATAACGGCCAATTTCTGCCAGTTCTGCAGCAACTGCTTCTTTCACTTTGTCTGAACAGCCCAATGGGTTTTCATTTGAAGCCAGTTTGACAATATTGCTAATCCCTAACTCACGCTCAAGCTCACTGATTGGCTTACCCGGTTGATAAGGTTTTAATTTTTCAATGCCTTCATTCGCAGGGACAAATGTCATTTCACACTTCCAATTATTTTAGCTAACAGCAAAAAGGGACCGGTATGCCGGCCACCGAAAAGAAATTTAGAGTACTGCCGCCGGATAAGAACCGAGTACACGCAGCTCTTTCACCAATGGGCGGATTTCTTCAATCGCAGCCGCGACGTTTTCCTGCTCGATATGACCTTCTAAATCAATAAAGAACACATAGGCCCATTTTTCTGGCAAGGCTGGACGGGTTTCAATACTGGTCAGACTAATGCCATGTTTGGCAAACGGTGCCAAGATGTCCAGTAAGGCCCCTGCACGGTCATGCGCAGAAATCAGTAAAGAGGTTTTGTCATTGCCACTGGCAGGAACTTTTTCACGGCCAATCACCAAGAAACGCGTGGTATTTTCTGGATTGTCTTCAATGTTGCTATGCAGAATTTCCAGATCATACATTTTCGCAGCAATATCGGATGCGATTGCGGCGGAGTGCCATTCATTACGGATACGGCGTGCGGCTTCAGCATTGGAACTGAGCGCGACACGCTCTACACCTGGGTAATGGGCATCGAGCCATTGGCGGCACTGTGCCAAAGTTTGCTGATGGGCATAGATTTGTTTAATGCTGTCTTTACGGGTGTTTTCTGACACTAAAAATTGATGGTGAATACGAAGTTCCACTTCACCGATCACATTCAGGCTTGAGCTTTTGAAACAATCCAGCGTGTGATTGACCACACCTTCAGATGAATTTTCGACCGGTACAACACCATAGTGTGCGCTGCCCGCTTCCACTTCACGGAACACTTCATCGATGGTTGGCAAGGGACGTACCAAGGCATCCTGACCGAAATGTTTTAAGGCTGCTGCCTGGGTAAAGGTCCCTTCAGGGCCTAAAAATGCAATACTTTGTGGGGCTTCGAGTGCCAGACAGGCCGACATGATTTCACGGAATAAACGTGCCATGGTCAGATCAGACAAGGGACCGGTATTACGTTCCATCACTTTACGCAGCACTTGCGCTTCACGTTCAGGGCGGTAAAACAACGGATTCTCTTCGGAAGCAAATTTGGCTTTTGCCACCGCTTCTGCCAAACGCGCTCGACGATTTAATAAATCCTGAATTTGCTGGTCAACAGCATCAATATCATTACGAATTTGTGCTAAATCTAGAGAAGTCGAAGAGTTCTGATCATCTTGGATCATTGTAATGCAGCCCCTGCAGAATCGTTTATGCTCAACAGTATAACAATAGTTAGCTTTCAAATGTTGCGCAATACAACTTTGATGGATTCAGATTTAAAAACAGGCAGTTGTTTTTATACACAGCGTAATTACCAATCATGTAAATTTTCAAATAAAAAAGGAAGCCGAAGCTTCCTTTTAAAAAATTGTAAAATTAAGCCTGTGGTGCTTGTGACTGCTCCAGCATTTTACGATCCACTTCAGCCGGATTATTTAAAGCGTCTTGCAATTTTTGCTGATCTAACTGACCGACCCATTTCGCCACAACAATCGTCGCCAGAGAGTTACCGACCAAGTTGGTCAGTGCACGAGCTTCAGACATGAAACGGTCAATCCCTAAAATCAATGCCAGACCCGCGACTGGAATATTCCCCACTGCCGCAAGCGTTGCAGCCATCACGATAAAGCCTGAACCGGTCACACCTGCTGCACCTTTAGAGGAAATCAACAACACCAGCAACAAAGTAATCTGATGTGATACATCTAATTGCGTATTGGTCGCTTGCGCAATAAAGATGGCCGCCATGGTCAAATAGATTGAAGTACCATCCAGGTTGAATGAATAGCCGGTTGGAATGACCAAACCCACCACAGATTTCTCACAGCCCGCGATCTCAAGCTTCTTCAACATACGAGGTAAGACGGATTCAGAAGATGATGTACCCAGAACGATCAGCAATTCTTCACGAATCATACGGATCATTTTCAAGATACTGAAACCTGCAAAACGGCTGATGGTACCGAGGACCAAGAAAATAAATAATAAACAGGTAATATAGAAGCAGATAATCAGCTGTGCCAACTGTGCCAGACTGCCGATACCATATTTACCAATGGTAAAGGCCATCGCACCGAATGCGCCAATCGGTGCAAGCTTCATGATCATATTCACGATGTTAAAGAACACATGGGAAATCTGATCAATGAATTTTAGAACCGGTTTACCAGCATCACCCAATTTGTGCAGCGCAAAACCAAACAGAATTGCAAACAGTAGAACCTGCAGGATTTCACCTTCCGCAAATGCACCGACCACCGTGTTCGGAATGATATTCATCAGGAAATCAACGGTAGATTGCGATTCACCACTGCTGACATATTTCTGAATGCCGGCGGTATCTAGTGTTGCAGGATCGACATTCATGCCTACGCCAGGCTTCACGATGTTAATGACCACCAGGCCAATAATCAGTGCCAACGTCGAGACAATTTCAAAATAAAGTAAGGCCACGCCACCGGTTTTCCCGACCGATTTCATGCTTTCCATGCCGGCGATACCGCTGACCACGGTACAGAAGATCACTGGAGCAATGATCATTTTAATCAAACGGATAAATGCATCACCCAGTGGTTTGAGCTGTTCACCCAAACCCGGAATATGTTGTTCAACGCCATTGATCAGCTGGGTTCCGCTTGGGGAATAATGCCCCACCAGAATACCTGCAATAATGGCCACAATCACCTGGAAGTACAGTGATTTATAAATCGGTTTTTTCGCCATAGCAATTACTTCTTAAGATATTCCTACATGTAGAAATATACGATTGATGATCTATTCTTACGAATACACAGCCCTTCACCCCTTTTGCAAAGCTACAAAAGGCAAAGGAGTTTTTTGTGGAACAAAAAACCCCCATAGACAGAAAACAATCACGTTTTCAAAGATTAAGTGGCATCACGCCAGTAATATTCATTAGCAATAGAAAGATGCCAATGTGGTTGAACAGGAGATGGTATATAACCTTGGCTGTTTAAAAATTCTTAACACAGCACAACAAAAAACTTACAACGTAATTTTGACCAATTGTTAAAACACACCCCATTAGACATTAGTCGCATAAATCGTCTAGGCAGCGTATTTTTCATTTTTATGTCATAGTGCGGACATGAATACTGGCTGTAAAAGACTGATGACGTTATGAACACCAAAAAAAACCTGTATCAAGACTTCGAACATCCTTTCGCTCAGTACGTGCGGATTTTAGGCAAAGGAAAAACTGGTGCTCGCTCCCTCACCTATCAGGAAGCCTATGATGCATTTAGCATGATTCTCAAAGGTGAAGTCCTTGATGTTCAGCTCGGCGCTTTCCTGATGTTATTGCGGGTCAAGGAGGAGTCTGTCGATGAGCTTGCCGGTTTTGTCCAGGCCACCCGTGATCAGCTTAAGTTTAAAGCGCTGCAGGTTGACCTGGACTGGTCCTCTTATGCGGGCAAGCGCAAACATTATCCCTGGTTTTTACTTGCAGCCCTGACGTTGGCACAACAAGGGTATAACGTCGTCATGCATGGCGCTGCCGGACATACCATAAACCGGCTCTACACTAAGCAGGTGCTCGAATATCTGGGTTATCCGATCTGCCAGACAGATCTCGACGTGGAGCGGGAACTGACAAAAAGACATTTTGCCTATTTGCCTTTGGCTGCCATTTCACCAGTGCTGAGTGAGCTAATTGGCTTGTGCAATGTCATGGGACTGCGCTCCCCGATTCACACCTTGGCACGCCTGATTAATCCGTTTAATGCGAATGCGACCTTACAGGCGATTTTTCATCCCGCCTATCGTAGTTCACACCAGCAAGCCGCCTTGAAGCTGGGGTATTTAAACAGTGCTGTCATTAAAGGGGAAGGTGGAGAGTTTGAACGTAATCCGGATGCCAAGACCCTGATCTGCGGGATTAAAAACGGCGAACTTTACGAACATGAATTGCCAAAACTGACCGCCGAGCGCAGTCCGGTTGAGGAAGAATTAGATCTCGCCACTTTTAAAGCGGTCTGGGAAGGGAAACAGCAGCATGCCTATGGTGAAATTGCGGTCACTGAAACCATGGGGATTGCGTTATATACCATGGGTGTGTGCGACTCTTTTGATGCTGCCATGCAGCAAGCAAAAGACCTCTGGCACACACGCCACACTGCTTAAACGTAAGCCACGATTTAAATCAAAAAAGGGCACGATTTCGTGCCCTTTTTTAAAAATTTAGCGTTCAAATGTTTTAGACAAAACGGATTGGCTTGAACTCTTCGTCATCTTTAGGATCATGCGAATCGCAATGTTCATCTTCTTCTTTCGTGCCACGATCGATATAACCGGTACGCTCGGTTTCTGGCAGGTTTTTCATTTCCCAGGCGATCACCGCTTGCATACAGGTCTGACGCTGCTCTTTGGTCAATGCCACACCATTCGGCCATTTGCCAATTTCTACCGCAGTTTTCAGACGCTCAACAATTTCCGGATTTAATATGGCAAGCATTTGTTCAATATTCATGGTTAATCCTGCTGATTAAATGAGTCAAAATCTTGATTCCAACCAAGTTTGGTACGGCATGCCATATAAAAATCATAACCTGGAGGATGCAGCAAATTTAATTTAAACGGGTGCTTGCGGATATGCAAACTATCTCCGACATTCAATGAAACACTATATTGCCCATCGGCACTGACCATTGGCATGACACGATTTTCACGTATCACGATTTTCACTTCACTGTGGCCGCCGACCACGATTGGACGCGAAGACAGTGTATGCGGATGCATCGGCACCAGCACAATCGCATCCATACTAGGATGCACAATCGGCCCACCACCGGACAAGCCATAAGCTGTTGAGCCGGTCGGTGTCGCAACGATCAGGCCGTCACTATGCTGACGATAGACATACTGACCATCAATATTAAGTTCAAAATCAATCATGTGGACCGATTTACCCGAATGCAGCACCACATCATTCAAGGCAATCGCATCATAAATGGTTTGTCCATTCGAGCGAATTTCCATTTCCAGCAGGAAACGGCGATCGAGCTGAAACTGCCCTTGCAACACTTGATCAAGTTTAAAAATGGCTTCGGCGGGTTTGATGTCGGTCAGGAACCCTAAACGTCCACGGTTCACCCCAATCACAGGAGTATTATGTTTTACCAAGGCACGCGCGGCATGCAGGAGAGAACCATCACCGCCCACCACAATCACCAGATCGACCACTTCACCGAGCAAATTGCGGCTAACGGTCTGAGTATTCTGGTAAGGAACCAGTTGAGCTGTTTCTTCATCAAATACCGGATGGAGCCCTAAAGACAATAGATGATCATGAATCAGACACAGGGTTTCCACAACAGATGATTTATCAGGTCGCCCTAACAATCCGATATTGCGAAAAGACTTATGTGAAATGTGCAAATGACTCATTGTCAGCCTTATTTTATTAGCGTTTCAGGGGGATCCATAGCACGGGTAAACATCTCACCCATCTGAAGGTAATGACACGGGGTATGCCACAATGCCGGCCTACCCTTCATGAGTACCATAATGAATCGTCGCTATCATAGCATTAACTTTCTTGATAAAAAAAACATTGAATCGTCAATTGATAGGGATTTCTGCTACTATTTTTCGTTTTGATGACGGTTTAATCATTGCAAAATCAGTAAAAGCTTCGCATGATTATGCGATTCGGATGGTTTCCTGCTATTTCTATGAAGTCTCAACGTGGTATTGGTGTTTTTGCACTAGTCTTTTCAGTGCTGGTGATCGGTGCAGTTCTTGTGCTCAGTATATATTTGATTCGTCTTGATAATATTATTCGTGACAAATTTGAAGGGCAACGCTGGGATATCCCCGCGAAAGTTTTTGCTCGTCCTTTAGAAATTTATAATCAGGCCCCTGTCTCGCAGGATGACCTGACGCAAGAATTACAGCTGCTCGGTTACAAAAATACCAGTAATTTCACCAAATCAGGTAGCTATGTCGTACAAGGCAGCACCTTGTATGTGCATACCCGTGGTTTCGATTTTGGAGATAGCCAGGAACCTGAGCAAGTGCTCGAAATCAACTTTGCTGGTGATCAGATCAGTGAAGTTCGTGCAACAAAACCCTCCAACACCGGGATCGCACGCCTAGAGCCAATGCTGATTGGCGGTATTTATCCACAGCACAACGAAGATCGTGTCCTGATCAAGCTGAATAAAGTGCCTCGTCCACTCATCGAAGCACTGATCGCAACAGAAGACCGTAACTTCTATAAACATCATGGAGTGTCCATCCGAGGAACTGCACGCGCCCTCGTCAGTAACGTGACTGGAGGAAAGCGCCAAGGTGGTTCAACCCTGACACAGCAGTTGGTAAAAAACTTCTATCTTTCTCCGGAACGCACCTATAAACGCAAGATCAATGAAGCCTTGATGGCACTCCTCATTGAGCTGCATTACAGCAAAGATGAAATCCTTGAAGCCTATCTGAATGAAGTGAATCTGGGACAAAATGGCAACTATTCCATTAATGGTTATGGTCTGGCATCCCAGTTCTATTTTGGCTTACCGTTACGTGAGCTGAATATTTCCCAGCAAGCATTCCTGGTGGGTCTGGTACAGGGTCCGACGTTGTATAATCCATGGCGCAACCCGGAAGGGGCCAAAAAGCGTCGTGATGTGGTGTTACATAACATGCTGGTGATGGGTTATCTGGATCAAGCCCGTTACGAGCAAGAAACAGCCCGTCCACTCAATGTCATCGATAAACCAAGCTTAGGCCCATCCAAATTCCCGGACTTTATGGATATTGTACGTCGCCAGTTACGTAGCGAATATCAGGAAATGGATTTAACCAACAAAGGGGTACGCATTTTTAGCACCCTCGATCCGGTTGCTCAAACCCGCGTGGAAACAGCCTTTAAAACCTCGGTAGCACGCTTGGCAAGCGGCAATCCAAAACGCCTGAAAGATTTACAGGGGGCTGTGTTGGTTTCAAATCCACAAAATGGCGAACTGATTGCCGCAGTCGGCTCAACGCAGGACTTCACAGG
The DNA here is from genome assembly GCF_035916735.1 of Acinetobacter minutum. NCBI lineage: Bacteria > Pseudomonadati > Pseudomonadota > Gammaproteobacteria > Moraxellales > Moraxellaceae > Acinetobacter > Acinetobacter minutum. The sequence goes on along the minus strand of NZ_JAQIHG010000018.1, from coordinate 34,070 downwards.
CTTTAACCGGACGCTGGACGCCAAACGTCAGGTTGGCTCACTATTAAAACCCGTTATTTATTTAAGTGCACTGGAATCAGGCCGCTATACCTGGGCCAGTTCAGTTCAGGATAGTGAAATCAGTATTGAAAGTGATGGCAAAGCCTGGACACCAAAAAACTATAGTGGTGGCCCACACGGCTTTGTAAGCCTGCAAGAAGCACTCGCCAATTCTTACAACCTGTCTGCGGTTCGCCTCGGCCAGGAGTTTGGCATGGCAACCTTTAGCAGCAATTTGCGCAAATTTGGTGTGCAATCCAATATTCCATCCTATCCGTCTATTTTCCTTGGAGCAGTTGACTTATCTCCAATCGAAGTCATGGGCTTGTACGGCAACTTTGCGACGGGTGGACAAAAGAATCCGGTTAAAGCCATCCGTTCTGTTGTCGATGCTGACGGCCGCTTACTGCAACGTTACGCCATGACGGCACAACAGACGATTGATCCTGCTGCAGCCTATTTGCTGAATTATGGTTTGCAACAAGTGATGTATTCGGGAACCGGTCGTGCAGCCTATGCCAGCTTGCCAAGTAGCTTAAAACTGGCGGGTAAATCCGGTACCACCAACGATACACGTGATTCCTGGTTTGCCGGCTACTCGGGTAACCATTTGACTGTGGTTTGGCTAGGTTTGGATGATAACAAAACCACTGGATTGACAGGTTCTTCAGGTGCTTTACCGGTCTGGACACAAGTAATGCAGCAATTACGTCAGACCCCTGTTAATCTGCGCCAGCCAGATACCGTGCAGTGGCAATGGATTGATCGTGCCAGTGGTGACCTGTCTGCAGCAAACTGTGCCGGTGCTGCCTATATCCCATTGTTACGTCATACCGTACCACGTCAGGCGACAGCATGTGCCCTATCCAGTTATCAAACGGAAACTACAGGTCAAGCTGCCAGTGAACCCGCAAGTGGAGTTGTTCCTGAAACTGACTCAATCGAAAACTATATTCGTGAAAGTGAAACTCCGGTTTCACCTGATGAACAAAATAAAGTGATTTCGAGTGGCAGTTATCAGAATTAAGGAGCAAATGTCATGCGTAGAAGCTGTTGCGCTTTGGCTGTGATCAGTATTTCGGCGCTCAGTGGTTGTCAAAACAACAGCACTTTGCCGGTTGCTCCGTCGGTACCACAACCGGTCAAGGTCATCATCCCCTCTGAAGGTGTGACCATCACACCTTATCAACCGGATGAGATCAAACGCCAGAAACTCTAGCCAGGATCGATAACCAGAAAAAGGCAGTCAACGTCAGTTGACTGCCTTTTTTATTTGTTCTAGATACTCGGTTGACCATGATTCATCTAGAATTGGCGAATTCCTGCCACCCCATAAGCAAAATGCTGCTGGGCGATTGCTAAATCCTGAGGCTTAACCCCCCCCAAAGCGAAGACAGGTAAATCCGAAATGCTGGCCCATTGAGCAAATGCTGTCCAACCCAGCCCTTTTGCCTCAGGATGTGTCGGTGTGGCAAATACCGGACTGAGAAAAATTGCATCACAGCCAATTTGCTGGGCATGCTGGATTGATACATCATCATGGCAAGCCGCCAGATGACGAATCCCGACCGTGAGTTGTCCTTTCCTTAAACCCATCAACTGACGTTGCGAAAGATGTACGGCGAACACAGCTTTTTGCTGCTCAGGTTTTAAGCTCAACCACAAGGCATGCGGCACAATCAGTCGGCTCAGCTGACCTTCAGTGCACTGTTCCAGCTCAGCCATTGCATAGATGGGTTGCAGATCCGTACGCCAATACATGAGCTGTTCATCGGATAAATGTGCACAATCCGCTAAATTTGCGCTGATCTTGATCTGATGTGGCCAATACAAACGTTGCAGCATCGCACGGTTGGCTTTGGGGAAATTGAGCGCAAGCAGTTGATCACGCTGATACCACGTCCATGGCTGCTGAATGAGATCCAGTAATGGGGCAGGTACAGCGGCCTGGAAAATATGCAAATTGACAATCACATCATCATATTCATGACAGATCAAGTCAAAAGGATGCCATTCTTTGATGCCAATTCCCACTTCTTCAAACACCTCACGACGACAGGCCTGTTCAGGGGTCTCTCCTGCTTCGACTTTTCCACCAGGAAATTCATGTTTATTGCCTTGATGTTGTGTAGCTTCACGCCAACCGGCCAGCACTTTTCCATGATGCAGAAGAATAGCAATCGCGACATCAACAATCGGTTTTGGCATGTGACTTACTCTTTGAACGAACTGTTTTAAATTGTAAGCAAATTAGCGGCTTTTAAGGATTTTGACAAATCTAGATTGACAGGTTTATTTGATAATGATTATCATTTATAAAATCGTAAAACTCTGATGGAATGATTCCCATGAATGCACCTTTTCAGCTTTTTAACCATCACTCTGAAAGTCAGTATGCCCTGCCAATGCTACATTCCAACCATTTATTTGCCTTAGGTCGTGAGATTCGCATTCTGCATGCCGGAGAAGAATATCGTTTACGTCTCACCCGTAACAACCGCCTGATTCTGACCAAATAAATGCAAAACTAAAAGGTGTGATTGCCTCTTGCAGCAGTATTTCACCCTGTCTACTGCTGCATACCATCATTGTATAATCTAGCCAAAAATGACTTAGGTGAGCGGTACAACACGAAGTACTTCATCCAGCGTCGTCACACCTGCTATGACTTTACGTGCACCTGCAATACGTAATGGTTCCACTCCTTCTTTTTTGCTCTGCTGCCGCAACTGATCAAGGCTCGCATCGCTGCTCAGCAACTGTTTCAGTTCCAGACTCAGCGGCATAAATTCATAAATACCAATACGGCCCCGATAACCGGTATGGCGGCATTTTTCACAACCCACCGCCTGATAGATTTGCTGCGGCATTGCTAATGTATAATCAGAAGTAAGATGTTGCCATTCCTGAACATTAATCTGCCCCTGCTGTTTGCAATCCGGACAAAGTTGACGTACCAAACGCTGTGCCAAAACGCCCAAAATCGTGGCTGCGGTTAGAAATGGCTGGACACCCAAATCATGCAGACGCGTCAAACTGGAAGGCGAATCATTGGTATGCAAAGTCGACAAGACCAAATGCCCGGTTAACGCGGCTTGAATCGCCATATTGGCCGTATCCTGGTCACGAATCTCCCCGACCATAATGATATCGGGATCCTGACGCATCAAGGCTCGAACCCCTTCAGCAAAACCCAGTTCAATGCCGGAATTGACCTGCATCTGGTTAAAACTCGGTTCCAACATTTCAATCGGGTCTTCAATGGTACAAACATTGACTTGATCAGTGGCGAGCTGTTTTAGCGTGGAATACAACGTCGTGGTTTTACCGGAACCGGTTGGCCCCGTCACCAAAATAATGCCATGGCTGTGCTGGGTGAGTGTCTGCCAGTCCTCGAGCAAATGACCTTCAAAACCGAGCTGTTCAAAACTGCGGACCAGCACATCCGGATCAAAAATACGCATCACCAGTTTTTCCCCAAACGCCGTGGGCAAGGTGGATAAACGCAGCTCGGTTTCCTGTCCTTTCGGTGTGCGGGTTTTCAGACGGCCATCCTGGGGTTTACGTTTCTCCGCCACATTTAAACGTCCCAGAATTTTAATCCGGGAAATCACCGCAGTAAGGGTCGTAGCAGGCATGTGATAAACTGTGTGCAACACGCCATCTATACGGAAACGGACCTTGCCTTTTTCCTTGCGTGGTTCTAAGTGGATATCACTGGCACTCTGTTCAAAGGCAAACTGTAAAATCCAGTCCACCAGTTTGACAATATGCTGGTCATTCGCATCCGGATTCTGCGTATCCCCTAACTGCAGTAGAGCCTCAACGCCTTTATTTTCCAGTTGTCCTCCCGCCTTTTGTGCCGAATTCACGGCCCGACTGACTTGATAATATTCAGTCAAATAACGCTGTAACTGCTCTGGATTCAACAAAACACGCTGGATTTTTTTCGGCCGTAGACTGCGCTCCAAATTGGCCATCCAATCAGTAACAAAAGGCTGATCGGTCCCGATCAGAATACTGTCGGGCTGGATTTCAACGGCCAAGATTTTATTTCTAAGGGCAAATTCCTGCGACATGATGCTAGTTAATGCGGCCACGTCGGCTTTTAATGGATCAATAATATAAAAAGGTAAGTCCCCTTTGGCAGACAGCCATTGACACAAGCGGCTTAAGGTCAGTGTGGTTTGCGGAAACAAGGCATCTGATAGATGGAAATAGGCAATCCATTGCAGCGGGTGCCAGTGCATTTGTTCTTTTTGACGGTGAGTGGTTTGTACCAGCATGTGATCACGTTCGCTGATCCGTCCATCTTTTTCTAATTGGTCCAGACACCAGGTGGTATCTACAACAAAATCTCTCATATGTTTCGATCATTTATTTGTTGAGCTTACTATAACAAATCCCTCTCCTCATTCAGCTAGCTTCCATTCAAGTTTACCTGTCTAATTTTCGGAGAAGTGCTGCATCCATCACAATTGGGTTGTTAATATGTTGAAGAAACGGCCAGTTTGGAATTTTGCTCCACGAATACAAGTTGAAAAGAATAATGCTATGCTGTTCGATAACAGCGACCTTCAACGCCAATAACAAAAAACCACCAGAGCGTCATCACCTTCGGGGGCAACTATGGAAATTCCAGAACTCATATCCTTACAAAACGCCCCATTTCAGGAGATTTCCATTGTGATGGCGGCGGCGCTGGGTTGTGGCCTACTGATCGGATTAGAACGCGAACGTAACAAGCAAAAAGAAAATAATATCAGCTTTGCCGGACTGCGCTCTTTTGCCATCTGTGCAGTACTGGGTGCCCTGTGTTTCCTGTTTGGTATTGCCACCGGGATCGCAGGTGCCTTGATTATCGGCGGGATCAGTCTAGTTTCACTGGTCAAGAGCCAACCAGATGATCCAGGGGTCACCACAGAACTGGCCTTTATTAGTACTTATTTTATTGGGGCTTTATGTCTGTGGAATATTCCGGTGGCTGCCAGTTTGTCAGTCGTGCTGACCATTCTGCTCATGGGCAAACAGTCCATGCATGGCATTGCAGGACAATGGATTACCGAAGCGGAATTACGGGATGGCATTATTCTGCTGGCACTAGTTCTGATTGCCTTACCGCTGATTCCGAATACCCCACTTTGGGGGCCGGTGCTCAACCCCTATCTGTTATTAAAATTGCTGAGCTTGATCTTAGCTGTTCAAGCACTAGCACATTTGGCTAAACGCTTGTTGTCCTCCAATCATGCTTTAATGCTCTCCTCCTTAGCTTCTGGTTTCGTGTCCAGTACTGCGCTGATCGCCAGTTTAGGTCTAGAAGTCCGTGATGGTCGAGCCAATCCGGTGATTAATGCTGGCGCAGCCTTGATGTCCTGTGTTGCGACCTTGGTTCAACTGCTCATCGTGGTCGGGGGAACCAGTATCGCTTGGCTCAAGGTAATTATTTTACCAACGCTGCTTGCCATACTCATTCTGGCCTTTTGGTCAGCTTGGTTGATGCGTAAGGCTCCAGCCTCTGAGGCTGCTGTCAATCTGGATACACGCATGTTTAGCCTGAAAGAGGCCGCCATCATTGCCAGTGCCTTAACGCTAATCCAAGCCGGTGTCTACGGACTTAGCCTGTTACTGGGTGATGCTGGGCTATTAGCCGGTACATTACTGGCAGCATTGTTTGAAATTCATGCGGCGATCGCAGCCGTTGTTGCCCAAGGCGAACCGCACAGCGCACAAAGTTCAACCTTACTGTTCGCGCTGATGCTGGGTCTGAGTGCACATGCGGTAGCCAAAAGCATTAATGCCTGGATTTCTGGCGGTTTACGCTATGCACTGGCTTTTATCCCCGCGCAACTGCTGCATATGGCGATTTTGGTGGGGTTGCTATGGACCATGACTGAATTTTTTTAACAGGAAAACTCCCTATTCAGCCAAATGCAATCCTACGATACACACCTGTTGCTGCTGCACCTGGAAACTAACATCCAAGTCAGCAAAACGCATTTTATACAGGCGTTTTGGATCATCCTGATAGGCAGGTCGCGGATCCAAGGCAAGCACCTGCTGCAACTCATCTACCAGTTGTATTGTGATCCTCTGCTGCTGCAAAGCAAGCTGTTTCTGACCCTCTGCCTGTTCTGACCAAATGACCTGTTTACGTGTTGGCTCATCCTGTGCGTAGCCACTTTCTGCGTCCACAATTGCATCGGAATATTGAATATAGGGTTTGATATCCAAAATCGGGGTACCATCCAGTAAATCACTGCCCATGACATAGACCCGAACCGACTTACCGATTTTTTTGACCTCTTTGAGCTGAACCACAGACAATCCAATCGGTGCTGGGCGATACATGCTTCGGGTGGCAAATACCCCGATTTTGCGATTCCCGCCTAAACGCGGTGGACGTACTTGTGGACGGAATTTGTCTCGCTGCTGATTTTTATTGTCATGAAACTGCCAAACCAGCCATAAATGGCTAAAGGCTTCAATCCCTTCAAAAGCCAGCAGATCATTATAGGGTTCAGCCATTTCGATATAGGACTCGACCTGAACCAAATTGGGCTGGCGCGGGATTCCAAATTTCTCACGATAAGGTGATTTCATATGACCAATTATGGGCAGCGTGAGTTCTGACTTCATCACTTTTTCTGATAAACACAATTAAATATATTCAGTTTATAGACAATGATTTTAGATTAGAATAGCAACCTGTTCTAATTTGATAACTTATTGAGACCTTTAATGGCTGCATTTAACGTCGAAAAGATTACTCACGTACACCACTGGAATGACACTTTATTCAGTTTTAAAACCACTCGTGACCAGAGCCTGCGTTTTAAGAATGGTCAGTTTGTGATGATTGGACTTGAAGTCAATGGCAAGCCATTAATGCGTGCTTACTCAATTGCCAGTGCCAATTACGAAGAAGAACTCGAATTCTTCTCGATCAAGGTTCAAGATGGTCCATTGACCTCTATCTTGCAAAAAGTACAAGTGGGCGATGAGATTTTAGTATCTCGCAAACCGACAGGAACGTTGGTTCTTGATGACTTGTTGCCAGGCAAAAACCTTTGGTTATTGTCTTCAGGTACAGGTCTGGCACCATTTTTGTCAATCATCCGTGATCCGGAAACTTATGAACGCTTTGAAAAAGTGATCGTGGTTCACGGTACGCGCTTTATCTCAGAATTGGCTTATCAAGACCTGATCCTGAACGAACTGCCAAACAACGAATTCTTCCAGGAATTAGGTATTCAAGACAAATTGGTATATTACCCAACTGTGACACGTGAGCCATTTAAAACTCAGGGCCGTTTAACTGCGTTGATTGAATCGGGCCAAATCTTTAAAGATCTAGGCTTACCAGCGTTCAACCGTGAAGATGACCGTGCAATGCTGTGTGGTAGCCCACACTTCCTACGCGATGTTGCAGGTTTACTCGATCAGCATGGTTTGAAAGAATCACCACGTATGGGTGAAATGGGTGATTACGTCATCGAACGTGCTTTCGTTGAAAAATAATTGATCCGATTACAGACCACCTTTTAGTGCATCGGGGCCTACGGGCCTCGATTTTTTTGACCTCGATTTGGCACAATCTAATTAAAATTTAAGGTAATTTTTAAAGTATCATTGAGATAAATCGATACTGAGCATCTGGCTTAAACCGATTATTTACTGTATTTATCATGCAATTAACATGAACTTGATTTAAGCTCTAAAACACAACACGCTTAACCCTATTTGAAAAAATAGCTCGGAGAATGGTCTAATTCCGAGTAAAAACGTGGGAATGGTAAGCTAATAGAAAGAACGAATAGGAACAAAGCATGAATATCGAACGCCATAAACAATTCTTGCTACGAAAGGAACGTATTCTGGATGTTGCTGAAAACTTGTTACTCGAAAACAATCAGCAAATTACACTAGATGAATTGGTTATTGAATTAGATATTGCCAAAGGCACCTTATACAAACATTTTAAAAGTAAAAATGAGCTGTTGCTTGAACTGATTATCCGCAACGAAGAGAACATTCTGGCGCTGTCTAAAAAGTACAATAATGACTTCAAGGTGTATGTACCGCAGTATATGCTGCATCATCTGCTGGCTCCTGAACGCACCATCTTGCTACACCAGATTGAAGAGAACCTGACCATGACTGAGTCCTCTTTAAATCACCTGTTTGACAAACTGTATCAGATTCGCCAAGATCGTATTTTAGCCATCAAAGACATGACTGAAGTGTATTTAAAAGCGCATGATAGTCCCATTTCCATCCGTGACTACCACTCTTATATCTGGTCATTAACCTATGGTGCCTGCCTACTGCTCAATTCCAGTTTTTATCAACGCTCCATTGGCTCGCGGAAAAAAATGATCAATCTGTATGTCAATCAGGCACTATCCTTACCGACACATCACTTTAGTCTGGATGATGATTGGCCAGCCCCATCTTTAATACCCGACCATACATAGTCTTATACAGAATCGGGGGTAAACCCCGATTTTTTCATGATCTTACTTGCTGTTAAATTATCCTTTATTAGCCGAGATATTACACTTTCACGCTCAGATTCATCGCCTTAGCTCCCATTCCAAACCAATTGAACCCATAATTCCGAGTGTTTTAGTAGGTTGTACCCAAGACTTGAAATCCTTAAAATAATCCCCTATTTTTTCCCTGTCTTTAGCTCAAGCGGCGACCAACATGCAAACTGAACTTCTCTCTCCTGCTGGCTCCCTAAAAAACATGCGTTATGCCTTTGCTTATGGTGCAGATGCGGTGTATGCGGGTCAGCCACGTTATAGCTTACGTGTACGTAACAATGAATTTGACCATGACAACCTGCAAATTGGCATTAACGAAGCCCATGCTCTAGGTAAAAAATTCTATGTCGTGGTCAACATCCAGCCACACAACAGCAAACTGAAAAACTTTATCCGTGATCTGGAACCCGTAGTTGCAATGGGACCGGATGCCCTGATCATGTCTGACCCGGGTCTGATCATGATGGTTCGTGAAGCATTCCCTGACATGCCGATTCACCTTTCCGTACAAGCCAATGCGGTGAACTGGGCCACGGTCAAATTCTGGAAAAGTTATGGCCTAACACGTGTCATCTTGTCGCGCGAATTATCGATTGAAGAAATCGAAGAAATTCACCAGCACGTGCCCGACATCGAAATCGAAGTGTTTGTGCATGGTGCACTATGCATGGCTTACTCTGGCCGCTGCCTGTTGTCTGGCTACATGAACAAACGCGATGCCAACCAGGGCGCGTGTACCAATGCCTGCCGTTGGGAATACAAGATTCACGAAGCCAAAGAAGATGAAACTGGCGACGTGATTCCCGTGACCCAAGTCGAAGAAAAACAAGGCTGTTGCTCAAGCGAAAATGATCAACACCAGTTTGATGAACCAGTGCTGTTACAACGCAATGATGAAGACATGTTCGCCGCTGAAGAAGATGAACATGGCACTTACTTTATGAACTCAAAAGACTTGCGTGCCGTTCAGCACGTCGAACGTCTAACCCAGATGGGCATTGCTTCACTGAAAATTGAAGGCCGTACCAAGTCCTATTTCTACTGCGCACGTACTGCACAAATCTACCGCAAGGCGATTGATGATGCGCTGGCAGGCCGTCCATTTGATCCAAGTCTGATGACACAACTCGAAGGTCTAGCCAACCGTGGTTATACCGAAGGTTTCTTGCGTCGTCATGTGCACAGTGAATATCAAAACTACGAAACCGGTTCTTCGCGTTTTGATTTCCAACAGTTCTGCGGTGAAGTATTAGAACGCAATGGTGATTACATTAAAATCGATGTGAAAAACCGTTTTGTGGTCGGAGATTCTTTGGAATTGATGACCCCACAGGGCAATATCACCTTTATCTTAACTGAAATACGCGATAAAAAAGGCAATTCAATCGATGATGCCAAAGGTTCTGGTCATATCGTGGAAATTCCAATGCCACAGGATGTCGATATCAACTATGCTTTGCTGATCCGTAACTTGCCAGATTCTAAAGAAAGCATCACTGCTTCCTCGCTGGCTTATAATGCAGGTGCATAATGGCCTTATTGATTACGGATGCCTGTATCAACTGTGACATGTGCCTGCCAGAATGTCCGAACACGGCCATTTTTGAAGGCTCTAAAGTCTACGAAATTGATCCGGCACGTTGTACAGAGTGTGTCGGTTTTTATGAAGAACCAACCTGTATGGCCGTCTGTCCAATCGATTGCATCATTAAAGACCCTGAACATATCGAGAATCGGGAACAGTTAATGGAAAAATTTAACAGCCTCAACTTGTTCACTAAATAAATCCTCGCATAAAAAAGGAGGGTTGAAGGTGTTATCCATTCAACCCTCTAAAGAGGATAATGCATATCAAGATGAAGGAAGTTTGCTTCCTTCATCTTTTTTTATTGCTTATTGCCCATTACGGATAATGTAATCAAAAGCAGAGAGAGAAGCCTTCGCACCTTCACCAGTCGCAATGATGATCTGTTTGTATGGCACTGTGGTACAGTCACCTGCAGCAAACACCCCTTTTACATTGGTTTCATTGCGCTCATTAATCACAATCTCACCACGGCTGTTCAGTTCCACCACTTCTTTCAGGAATTCGGTGTTTGGTAATAATCCGATCTGAACGAAAATCCCGGCCAAGACAATTTCATGTTCTGTACCTGTTGTACGGTCCTGATAACGGAGTGCCGTCACCTGGCTGCCATCACCGACGACTTCCGTGGTCAAGGCTGATTTGATTACCGTGGTATTTGGCAAGCTGTTTAACTTGTCCTGTAATACCTGATCGGCACGCAAAGTATCCGAGAATTCGAGCAGGGTGACATGTTCTACAATCCCGGCCAAATCAATTGCCGCTTCTACGCCTGAATTCCCCCCTCCAATCACCGCAACACGTTTACCTTTAAACAGTGGACCATCACAGTGTGGGCAGTAAGCCACACCACGAGTACGGTATTCCGCTTCACCCGGGACATTCATTTCTCTCCAGCGTGCACCGGTTGAGAGAATAACGGTTTTCGATTCAAGTTTCGCACCATTTTCCAGCTCCACTTGCACCAGACCATTCGCTGTTTTGTCTGCACCGACCAAATGTTTCACTCGTTGCAGGCTCATGATGTCCACACCATATTCACGAACGTGTTCTTCCATGGCTGCGGCAAATTTTGGACCCTGGGTTTTCTGGATGGAAGTGAAGTTTTCAATGTCCATGGTGTCCATGACCTGACCACCCAAACGCTCCGCCACAATGCCGGTTTTGATGCCTTTACGTGCGGCATAGATGGCAGCGGTATTGCCTGCAGGGCCGCCACCAATCACCAGCACATCAAACGCGTCTTTGGCATTGAGCCTTTCTGCATCTTTTGCGGCTGAGTTGCTGTCCAGTTTGGCAATGATTTCTTCCAGCGTCATACGACCTTGACCGATATGCTGGTTGTCCTGGAATAGCATTGGAACCGCCATGATTTTGCGTTCTTCAACTTCCTCCTGGAAGAAAGCCCCATCAATCATGGTCGCTGTGGTACCCGGGTTGTAGATGGCGATCAGGTTTAATGCCTGCACCACGTCCGGACAGTTATGACAGCTGAGTGAGACAAACACGTCAAAGTCAGCTTTCAGGTTCAGCCCTTTAATCTGGGCTAGAACTTCATCAGACACTTTTGGCGCATAACCGGAAACTTGCAACAAGGCGAGAATCAATGAGGTAAACTCGTGTCCCATTGGTAAACCGGCAAAGTTCACGCGGGGCTGTTCACCAGCCTTGGCAATGCCGAAACTTGGACGACGGCTGTTTTGACCGTCAAAGCGAGCAGTTACCTGATCGGACAAGGCCGCAATTTCTTCCACCAGTTCTTTGATTTTGACGGCTTTGTCGGAGTCATCGAGAGAAGCCACCAGTTCGATTGGGCCTTGTAAACGTTGTAATAAAGTTTTCAGTTGTGCTGTAGTGTTCTGATCTAACATGTTTTTCTCCAAAGCAGCCAAGTTCAATTCAATAAAGCTATCATAGGCTGAATGAAAAAATAGATAAAACAGTTTATTTTTATAAAATTGATCGGATTATAAAATTAGAGTTCCTAAGATCTCACCTCTAAGGCTCATTGATGGCAACTTTCGGCATTTCGAGAGGCCACCAGCTTATCGCTTACGACAATTGTTGGTAGAAAACTGGCACCATCTTTTAAGGTTCAAAATTAAGACAGGATAATCGGATTAGCTAAATACCTGTTGCTGAAGTCTTTGCAGAATCTTGTTAAAGAGTTGATAGGAAATAGTTTAAAACTTGGCTAAATATTTCCACCATAGCTAAATTCTTTAAAAATGCGTAACACTCTCCTATTCCAAAAACTTTAACAGACCTCTAAACAGACAAAAAAATACGATCAAGCAGCTAAGATCACTCCGTTTACTCTTTAGTCGGTTGGGTAAGGATCAGCTCATTCTTTAAGTATGTGCTCTGAGAGTTGCTCCCCTGCATACATAGATTCTCAATAAAAAAGCCCCATTCATAGGGGCCCATTAGTGAAAAAACTACAGATAATCACCTTCTCGTTCAGGCTGATATAAAACCCGAATCACTTTAATCTGCATGAGATGACCATCCGGTTGTGGCCATTCAATTTCCTGCCCTTCACTCAAACCTAAAATCGCAGCACCCACTGGAGCCAGAATATTCACCTGTCCTTTTTCACCACGAAAATCATGTGGGTAAACCAGATGAATTTCTGTCGATTCAGTGGAGGGGGCAATATTGATTAACACTTTGGCATTCATCGTGACCACATTTTTTGGCATGTCTTGTGGTTTCATCACTTCAGCTCGTGCCAGCTCCTCTTCCAAATGAATGACCGTCGGGGTGAGTTTGGACTGCGATTCCAGCATTGTTTGTAACCGTTCCAGATCCTGCTGGGACACAATAATCGAAGGTTTGACCATGCTTCTAATCCTTTTATCCTTATTAAGATGTGCTATTTCATTGTGAATAAAGTATTTATCTTTAAAATTAGATTTAACCTGTATTGCCCTCAAAGTACAGCTTCAAATATGTATCAGCTTTATTAGAAAAACCTGGCATTCAAGCCAATAACACATCGAATTTTTGATCTTTTATGCTTTATTCGGCATATGTGCGGACTGAAGACAATAGATGAGACATAAAAAAAGGTCTGGCAAGCCAGACCTTTGCTTGTTTAATACAAATTATTTTGCATAAACAGGGAATTTTGCACAAACTGCTTCAACTTTTGCTTTTACAGCAGCAATCACAGCTTCGTCACCTTTGCTGTCTAAGATATCTGCCATCCAGCCTGCAAGTTCACGCACTTCCGCTTCACCAAAGCCACGAGTCGTTACTGCTGGTGTACCTACACGGATACCAGAAGTCACAAATGGAGAGCGTGGATCGTTTGGTACAGAGTTTTTATTGACAGTAATATGTGCTGCGCCTAACCATGCATCAGCATCTTTACCTGTAATGTCTTGCTTGATTAAAGATAACAAGAACAAGTGGTTTGACGTACCACCAGAAACAACATCATAACCACGGTCAATGAAGACTTGCGCCATAGTTTGCGCGTTTTTCACAACCTGTTGTTGGTAAGCTTTGAAATCATCAGACATTGCTTCTTTGAAGCAGATAGCTTTTGCTGCAATCGCGTGCATCAAAGGACCACCTTGGTTGCCTGGGAATACAGCAGATTGTAATTTCTTCTCGATTTCTTCGTTGGCTTTCGCAAGGATCAAACCAGAACGTGGACCACGAAGAGTTTTGTGAGTCGTTGTTGTGGTTACATCAGCGATTTGTACTGGGTTTGGATAAACGCCAGCTGCAACCAAACCAGCAACGTGTGCCATATCCACAAACAGGTAAGCACCTACTTTATCCGCGATATCACGGAAACGTTGCCAATCAACAACACGGCTGTAAGCAGAGAAACCAGCAACGATCATGCGTGGCTTGTGCTCAAGTGCAAGACGTTCAACTTCTTCGTAGTCGATTTCGCCAGTTTCAGGGTTTAAACCGTATTGAACAGCGTTATAAGTTTTACCAGAGAAGCTGACTTTTGCACCGTGAGTCAAGTGACCACCGTGTGCCAAGCTCATACCCAAAACAGTATCGCCCGGATTTAAAAGCGCAAGGTAAACAGCAGAGTTCGCTTGAGAACCCGCATGTGGTTGTACGTTTGCGTAATCCGCACCAAAAAGTTCTTTTGCACGGTCAATCGCCAATTGCTCAATAACATCTACATATTCGCAACCGCCATAGTAGCGTTTGCCAGGATAACCTTCTGCATATTTGTTAGTGAGTTTTGATCCTTGAGCTTCCATCACTGCTGGTGAGCAGTAGTTTTCAGAGGCAATTAGCTCGATGTGCGCTTCTTGGCGCTCACCTTCAGCAGCAATGGCTTGAGCTAATTCTGGATCAAATTCAGAAATAGAGATATTGGCAAACATTCGCGAGGTCCTATCAATTAGGGCTTTTTTAGCCGTGCTATGATTGCGGAATATTGTAGCATGAACTTTGAAATTAAACAGAATGAACTTTGTTCAGTTTCAGATAAAAATCGCTCATCCAGAGCCAATCAGCAACAAACTTTTAATATTTTTAAGTGTGGATTCAATCCATTGTTGCGTTCTTAAAATAACCCGCTTCTGGCACCCATCCCTGCCGAATGCAGTGAATAAAAAATTGACTCTATATAAAGTGACTCACGTAAAGGTTATCCAGCTTCTCAATCTAAAGTCCGGAATTTTCTTTCCATGCGCTTTGTTTTAGCATATCAAGCAAAATAACATTTTAACTAGACCATAATGCTCGCTTTTATCTGCTTAATACTAGGGATTTTTATCGGCTACACGATTTGCCGGGCACAGTATCGAACATCAAAAACACCCGTCAAAACCCTGTACCGTTATCAAACACCTTTGACCCAGCAACAACGGCTATATCTGAAAAGTTTTCATCAATCGGATAGTGACCGTATCCGTGAACTCAACTTGTTAAGTGCAAATCAAAGTATTTTTCTACGCTTACTGAAACAGACTTTTTCAGTAGATGAAATTGCGATTAAACAGCAACGTTTCATCGTATTAGATCAAGACAAAATGCCTTACGCCATTTTTGAATATCGTGAGGGACATCAACCCAGCAAATTGGTGGATCAGGAAGATGGCTTGCCCCTTTTTCTATATAAAGGCCTGCTGTCGAGTGATGCACTCAAACAGGATTATCATCAACTACATAAGGTTAAAATATAGAAAATGGCACAATAAAGACGCTTTTAGATTTGTTTGCAACGTCGTGAAATGCTAGATTGAGCCAACTTTTTTGCCCGCCTGGAATACCGTCATGCACGCAATTATTCTCGATACTGAAACCCATACCTTGAATGGCCTTCCTATTGAGATTGCTTATGCACCGATTGAAATCAGCGAAGGTAAATTAAGCCTAGACAAACAGCAAATGTTTGATCAACTTTATAGTGTGAATGAGCCGATTTCTTATGCGGCTATGGCCGTCCATCATATTTTAGAGTCGGATTTGGTCGATCAACCGGATTATCACAGCTTCGAATTACCGGAAAATACCAGTTATATTATTGGCCACAATGTTGATTATGATATTCGAGCGATTGAAAAATGTGGTGTAGATACCTCCCACATTAAAGCGATTTGTACCCTCGCACTGGCTCGTCGAGTGTGGCCTGAGGCGGATGCACATAATATCTCGGCATTGATTTATATGATCAGTAAAGGGAGTCCCAAAGCGCGTGAATTATTAAAAGGGGCTCATCGTGCTGATGCCGATATCATGCTGACCGCTAATATTTTGATGCACATCATTTACCATTTAAATATTCAAACCATCGAACAGCTTTATTTAGCTTCGGAAGATGCCCGTATTCCGCGCACGCTGAATTTTGGTAAATATAAAGGTTATGCAATCAGTGAATTGCCGGATGATTATGTGCGCTGGTTATTACGTCAGGAGGATCTTGATGTTTATTTGCGCAAAGCTTTAGAAAATAATCTGAATTAAGTCACAATCATCGGATTTGTAACATTTTATTCATATTAGTGTCATTATCGGCGCTTATCTTAACCTTAATTTATTGTGGGGAGATAAATTAAGGCATGTTGAACTACTATAAAACCGAATTGGGCATTGAAGCCATACAACAACGTTCTCGGGAATTAAACGCACGTCAACGTCGTCTACTGGTGGTTATTGGTACTGAAGCTTTTGATTTACTCAGCGATTCCCATAAGGAGCGCTTAGCACCGCCAGAGCTGCTCGAACAGCTACAGGATATGGGCCTCATTGTGCCTGCAACTGTAGATGAAATGGCCAATCCAGATGAGGCTAACGTGAGTGTTTCTGAAATTCAAGTATCTAACTCAACACTTGAACAAAATAGTAGCCCTACTGCTAGTGCTGCCAATAATAACCAACCCATTCAAACTTCACTCGGCCATGCAGCAGACGAGCAAGATGAGCTCAGCTTAGAAGCGCTCAGCTTTGAAGAAATCAAACAGTTAATGGCGCAATTGCTCTCTCAGTACTGTGGTCTGATGGCCAAACAACTTTCACTGAAAATCCAAAGTGCAGAAGATTTGCGCAGCCTGAAATTATGTCAGATGCAATGGATTACCTGCTTGCAGGAAAGCCGGATCTCTCCACAGCAATTGAACCTTGCATTACAGCAGATCAATTTTTCTTTGCAGCAACTTCAACGCTCCTGAATAGATTAGAGTTAATTGATGTTGCATGATTGATAAAAACGCTTAAAAAAGCCGAATAAAAACAATAATAATTTAAAAAATAAAAATAAAATCAATAAATTACTTAATAAAAATAATCACCTTACATTTTTTTCATAACAATAATTACCACTTTAGCGTTATGGCGATAATTCACAATAAGCGCCATATAACATCTTTTTATGGGAGGATGTATATGGCCACAGCGCATTTTATTAAATTTGACCCAGCAGATAATCCAATGCAATTGAGCAAAATCGGCAATTGGGTTATGACTTATCTCAGTCCCGAAGATGAACTGGTCAATATCCGTCTAGCCTTTACCACAATATTACCGCAACACATCAGTGAACATTTACAACCTCTCAGGATTTGTATTGCGAAAGCTGATGCTGACAACCATTGGCGGATTGAGAATATTGAATGCTACGATAGCCAGCAAGGCAAAGATGTCCATTTTCATGCTGATGACGCTATCGGTCAGTTAGTTCTTGATAAACTCTTTCATGAATTTGACCACTATGATATTCCCCTCACCCTGATCCGATCTTCCACTTAAGCTCACAGCATCGTGAGCTTTGTTTTCTAAATGACTTCGGAAAACCCTTGGATTACGGATGGACAAGCGCCTGTAATAAGTAAGCGGGCACACGATGATCCCTAAGATCAGCTTCAGCGATTAGAATCGAGCCTTCCATACTTAAATGATTGGCATCGAAATATAAAGGTTTATTGTGGAGATATGGCGAACAAAAGCCATTTGAGCAAATGCGTTCACGCAGACTCAAAACCTGCACATTCGGATAATGTGCTGCTAGCTCAACAAGGATCTGATTGGCTTTCTGTTCAGCCTTGAATGGATAGCCTTCGCGCTTGCCACATTGAATAAAGGGCATGCGGATACTTTTTTCTTGGCATTGAAGATCATACGTCGGGAAAACCGGTACTTTACTCGCTAGAATGACCTGCTGGCCAGATTGGGAAAAATCACGCAGCATATTTGCCAGATCTTGCCTAAATTGCTGTTCACCCGCCAAAGTCAAATAATTATTCCAGCTCCCCCCAATAAATAAGGTCTTGTATTGAGCTGCAACTGCCCGAATTTTACGGTTATAAGCCTGGCAACTCGTGACCTGATTCGCTGCAGCATAAGTACCGATGACATTTTCTGCAAATGGCGCACAAGCACTATGCGTATAGTTTTGAAATGAACCACCGCGAGTTTCCACGATTTCTTTCAGATAACCCACATAATGTGCCGCATTTGAATCCCCGATGAGCAAAAAGTGGGGCGAAGGAGCCGTACCGATCTTACAACGCTGCTGATCAAAAACTTGCTCGTCAAATACAGCCATCTGGCAGTTAAACGCATAAGCATTCGCGGGTAAAGAGTTCGGTGCCAATTGTTGTAATTGTGCATTAAAGCGCTGAGTCCCCTGAGCCTGCAAAGTTCCCTGTTGCTGAATTACCCAAACGGATAACGCGACAATGCCCGTGAAAACCATTGCGATCAGCCAGTAACTCTTGTTTAACTGGGTTGGATTCCTAAAAGGCTTTTCTACCGCGTAATAAGAAAATAACGTCAGCATGACAATCAACAGCAGGCTGATCACCGCAAGTTGGGGATTCATCTCAGCATAGGCATAGCGCATAAATGCCAACACCGGCCAATGCCACAAATACAGTGAAAATGAAATTAGACCGATAAAGACCACGGGCTGAATCGCAAGTCCAGCGTTAATCCGATTCTTTTCATGCGTCCCCGCCAAGATAAACAAAGCTGCACCAAAGGTGGGAATCAAGGCACTCCAGCCTGGGAAATTCATCGATTTATCAAACGTGATACTTGCGTAAATAATCAGCCCCAAGCCAAATACGGAGGCCAAATGATAAATGGCTAAAGGTAATTTTTTCAGCTGAGTAGAAAGCAGGTACGCTAGCGTTCCGACCAACAGCTCTCCGGCTCTCGCCGGCAACATATAATAGGAAAAGGACGGATTAAGCTTGAGATAATATTCACTCAAAGCAAAAGACCATAGAGCAAGTAAAATCGTACACAGCCACAACCAGCCAAGACGCTTCATTTTTGCCAGCACAAAAATTAACAGCGGCCAGATCAAATAAAACTGTTCCTCCACGCCCAGCGACCAAGTATGCAATAAAGGCAGCGTATCTGAGGTCGGCGCGAAATAATCAGTTCGAATTCCTTGTAAAAAATACAGATTGGATACGGAAAATAAGGCAGCTAATCCAGATTTGGCGACCAACAACCCATCCGTGGGCGTATAAAAGGCACTACAGACGGCAACCGTGATGCCAACACAAAATAAGGTAGCTGGAATAATCCGTCGAATACGGCGCAGATAAAAGTCACTAAAACTAAAGCGCTGCTCTGCAATCGCGGGAATCAGGATACTACTGATCAAAAAACCCGAGATGACAAAAAAGACATCAACCCCGACAAAGCCCCCCGGCAGCCAATCTTTCGAAAAGTGATAAATCACCACACTTAACACGGCAATCGCACGCAAGGCATCAATATCACGACGATATTTTTTCTCGTGCTGGGGCTGACTTCTCATTGTCGTGGCGATCCTATGACATTTTCATTGAACAAGTTTTAAACCGTTAGATGGCTATTGCGCACAAATAGAGGCTTTTCACCCATTGCGATGGAATAATCATAAACTTGTAGAGATGAGCGATTAAAGCAATTTTGCAAGCGTCTTTTTATTATTTTATCTTTTAATTTCATTAACTTATGAAAATGGTGCGGTCAGCGGGAATCGAACCCACGACCCCAGGCTTCGGAAACCTGTACTCTATCCAACTGAGCTATGACCGCATTTTGTGGCACATCATAACAAAAAAAACTGCAAGGTAAAGCATATTCATTTCTGTCAGTGCATTTAATGTTTATGCTTTAAACAAATCCTGAAGATCGTTTTTTCCATTTTCAGAATTCCATACGAGTGACTTGGTTTATTGACCCAGATCGCTCAAAATACCCTTTCCATTGACCATGTGAGAAATTCATGACGGATGCATTGACGCTAAGGGATTTGTGCAAGACTTATCGAAATGGTTTTCAGGCTTTAAAAGGCATTAACTTAACCGTGCCTGAGGGCGAATTCTACGCACTTCTGGGCCCGAATGGTGCCGGCAAATCAACAACGATCAGCATCATCAGTTCGCTCACGAAGAAGACTTCTGGAACCGTTGAAATCTTTGGGCATAATCTGGATACCCATCCTTCACAAGCCAAGCAATGTCTCGGGGTTGTACCTCAGGAATTCAACTTCGGTCATTTTGAAAAAACCTTTGATATTCTGGTGACGCAAGCGGGTTATTACGGTATTCCGAAAAAGATTGCCGAACAACGTGCTGAACATTATCTGGAAAAGCTCGGTTTATGGGAAAAGCGTAATATTCAAGCCCGTATGCTGTCAGGAGGGATGAAACGCCGCCTGATGATCGCACGTGCCATGATGCATGAACCCAAGCTACTGATTCTGGATGAACCAACAGCTGGCGTCGATATTGAATTACGTCGTTCGATGTGGGACTTTCTGACCGAGATGAACGAACAAGGAACTTCAATCATCCTGACCACACATTATCTGGAAGAAGCAGAAATGCTGTGTCGTCGCATTGCGATCATTGATCGTGGAGTGATTAAAGAAGACACCAGCATGAAAAATTTCCTGAATCAACTCACTGAGGAATCATTCATTTTTGATTTGGCTGCGCCGATTGAAACCCCACAACTGAATATTATCGGGGTGAAATTCAATCTGCTTGATCCGGTCACGCTCGAAGTTACCATGGACAAAGCCCATAGTATGAATGAACTGTTCCAGTTACTCGAAGCTCAGAATATTCAGGTACGTAGTATGCGTAATAAATCCAACCGTCTCGAAGAACTGTTTGTGAAAATGGTGGAGAAAAATCTGGAAGGAACTTCGGCATGAATTTCGCTCAATTACAAACAGCATTAGGCACTCTGGTTCGTAAAGAAATCCGCCGCTTTATGCGGATCTGGCCACAGACCTTATTACCGCCTGCCATTACCATGAGCCTGTACTTTGTTATTTTCGGTAATTTGGTCGGTTCACGTATTGGTACCATGGGTGGCTATAGCTATATGCAGTTTATTGTACCCGGCCTGATCATGATGGCGGTGATTACCAATAGCTATGCCAACGTTTCCAGCAGTTTCTTTAGTGCCAAGTTTCAAAAAAGTATTGAAGAGCTGATCATGAGTCCGGTTCCACTCCACCTTATCCTTTGGGGTTATGTGATTGGTGGTGTGTGCCGTGGTGCGTTGGTTGGTTTGATCGTCACCGTTATGAGTCTGTTCTTTACCGAACTCTCCATTCAGAACTGGTTTGTCACCATTTATACCGTGCTGATCACTTCCCTGCTATTTTCAATCGGTGGCTTTATTAATGCGGTTTATGCCAAGTCTTTTGATGACATTTCGATTATCCCGACTTTCGTCCTGACCCCTTTGACGTATTTGGGCGGTGTTTTCTACGCCATCAGTGCTTTGAGCCCATTCTGGCAAAACCTGTCACTGATCAATCCAATCGTTTATATGGTCAATGCCTTCCGTTTCGGCATTTTAGGTCACAGTGATGTAAATGTTTCCTTATCTCTGGTCGTCATTACACTATGCTGTGCTGCTTTATATGGCGTGGCCTACTATTTACTTTCTCATGGCTCAGGAATGCGTGAATGAGTGTAGAACTGTCTCTTTTGGGTAAAGACACCGATTACCCAACACAATATCAACCCGATATTCTGTTTCCGATTGCACGTGCACAAGCACGTCAGCACTATGCGGATGTTCCAGGTATTGCCAACGGCAAAGACTGGTGGCATGTATTTGAAATGTCATGGCTGAATCAGGCAGGTATTCCACAAGTGGCAATTGGACGTCTGGAGCTGCCGGCGTCATCCCCTAACCTGATTGAATCTAAATCCTTAAAACTGTACTTCAACAGCCTGAATTTCCATCAGTTTGAATCACGAGAAAGTCTGATCGCAACGGTACAGCAGGATTTATCACAGGCTGCGGGTGCAGCAGTCACATTAAGCTTATTTCATGTTGACGAACTGGAGATTGCCAAACCGCAAGGCATCTGTCTGGATGATTTCATACCGACACAACTGAGTCAGCATCCGGATGCCAGTTTGCTACAGTGGGATGCCCAGGCAACATCAGTCGAAGATGTGCAACTGTACTCCCATTTATTACGCAGTAATTGTCCGGTCACAGGTCAACCCGACTGGGGCACAGTATTTATTCGTTATCAGGGTAAAAAACCTTGTTATTCCAGCATCTTGGCCTATATTATCTCCTACCGTCAGCATAATGGTTTTCATGAGCAGTGTGTAGAACAAATGTTTGCCGATCTCTGGCAGACGCTGCAACCGCAAAAACTGATGGTCTACGCCACTTATACCCGCCGTGGTGGTTTAGATATCAACCCATGTCGGGTATCGGATCTGAGCTGGTTACCCAACCCAATCCGCTTGGCACGACAATAAAACGAGAATATTGAGGTTTTGCTCCATGGCATTTTTTGGTTTTACGCCATCTGAAGCATTGTTAAATGACATTCAGACCATTATCGAAAAAAAGAAATCGAAAGAACTGCTGTATCCACTACGTGACAAAATTGCCCTGCAAATCAATGAAGAAATTATTGATGCGCTATTGACCGGATTGGTCCGCAATTTACCGCGCAGTGAAAAAACAGAAGTTGCAGAGAAATTGGCCGGTTATGTCAAATCAACAGTCGCTGTTTTACTCAAACAGCTGCTGAGTAAAGCAGATAATACGGTGGTGCAACAATCTATTGCCTTCTCCGAACATAGCCTATTGCAAGACCCACAAGGTCAATATAAAGTCGGCCAGCCGCTTGATGCTGGTCTGGTCACAAACTTGAAGCACAGTTTTGCTGAAATTCAGGCCGGACGTGGTGTAAATAAAGCTGCCTTGGCCGAGCTGTATAAACAGTTTGCCGATGAAGCGGTCCGTCATTTTATGTCAGACTTCACCAAGACGCTCGACTTGGGAATCATTAAACGCAAAGCGGCAGATCTTGGAGCGGCGGGGGTTAGCAAAGCCGTCAATATCGCGATTGACAAACTCATTCCCAACATGAACAAAGATGAATTAATCGCCCTAGCGAAATACCATGACAGTCTGTTTTTTCACTAAGCGGCCTTGCCAATCGGAAACCTAGCCTCGGCTAGGTTTTTTTATTGCAAAATATTGATATACATTGTGTCCAACTGGGTTTATGTTAGCATGCGCTCAGCATCGACCGACCCACGTTTTAAGCCCCATGTCTCCGAGTTCTCAATACAAATTCCTCCGCCAAGCACCTCGTGATGGCTTGAGTACAGCAATGTTGCCCTCCCGTTGGCAACGCCTGCATATTGACCCTTGGTTATGCCTGTTTCTGGTGCTGAATGCCATGTTGGGATTAACTGTCCTTTATAGTGCTTCCGCTCAGGATGTAGGCCTGGTTTCCAAGCAGGCCATGAGCTTCGGTATCGGCTTCACGGTGATGTTTACCCTCGCCCAGATTCCTCCCAAGGTCTATCAGGCCTTTTCACCTTATTTCTATGTGTTCGGGGTCTTGTCTCTGATCGCCGTAATGGTGTTTGGTGAAGTCCGGATGGGTGCACAACGCTGGATTGACATTCCCGGTTTTGGCAGTGTACAGCCCAGTGAGTTTATGAAAGTCGGCATGCCCATGATGATTGCCTGGTTTTTATCACGCAAGCCTCTACCACCAAGCCTGTCGAATGTTTTGATTTCTTCAGTCTTGACGGGTATACCGTTCTTATTGATTGCTGAACAGCCAGATTTGGGTACCTCTTTACTGATTTTAGCCAGTGGGATGTTTGTTCTGTTTCTAAGTGGCTTATCCTGGAAAATGATTGGCGCGGCAGCAGCCGGACTCGGGATCATTATTCCAATTGCTTGGGAGTTTTTACTGCACGATTACCAGCGACAACGGGTTTTAACCCTGCTCGATCCGGAAGCTGATGCACTGGGTACCGGCTGGAACATTATTCAGTCCAAAACAGCAATTGGCTCAGGTGGATTTTCCGGCAAAGGTTATCTTGAAGGTACTCAATCACATCTACACTTCTTACCCGAAGGCCATACCGATTTCGTGATCGCTGCCTACTCGGAAGAATTCGGCCTATTGGGCGTGATGATTCTGATCGCACTGTATTGCGCGATTATCTTCCGCACCTTTCAGATCGGGCTGAACTGTTTCCACAACTACGGCCGCTTGCTCGCCGGTTCACTGGGTTTGTCGTTTTTTGTTTACGTGTTTGTCAATGCTGGAATGGTCAGTGGTATTTTACCCGTAGTTGGTGTGCCCTTACCCTTTATGAGTTATGGGGGTACCGCCATAATTACGCTCATGGCCACCTTTGGTCTGGTGATGTCCATTCATACGCATCGATAATAGGAAAATCTTAAATAATGTTGGATCTTGGTATTTTTAAAAAATTAAAGCAGATGGCGATATTAGGAGGCTGTCTAACCGTAACAGCATTGAGCCATGCCAACGATTTTTACACTCATCCGGATTACCTCAGCTTTAAACAAAAAACCATGCAAACCTATGGCCTGAGCAATGAACAGATTGATCAGGCCATGAATGGCACACAAAATTTACCAAATATTATTAACATTATGAATCGGCCGGGTGAAAGCAAACCTTGGTATGAATATAAAAGCAATTTTTTGTCTGAAAGCACCATCCAAAAAGGGGTGAACTTCAAACGTCTGTATGCCGACACCTTAAATCGTGCCGAACAAC
The DNA here is from genome assembly GCF_035916735.1 of Acinetobacter minutum. Taxonomy (NCBI): domain Bacteria; kingdom Pseudomonadati; phylum Pseudomonadota; class Gammaproteobacteria; order Moraxellales; family Moraxellaceae; genus Acinetobacter; species Acinetobacter minutum. The sequence goes on along the minus strand of NZ_JAQIHG010000018.1, from coordinate 9,376 downwards.
AATTCGGTGTGCCCCAATCCATCATTTTAGGCATTTTAGGGGTGGAAACCGGTTTCGGCAGCAATAAAGGCTCTTTTCGCACCCGAGATGCTCTGGCAACGCTGGCTTTTGGTTACCCACGTCGTGCCGCCTACTTTAGTGACGAACTAGGTGCACTGATTGCCTGGAGTACCAAAGAAGGCTATCCAACGGAAAGTATTCTCGGTTCTTATGCCGGTGCGATCGGCTATCCACAATTTATGCCAAGCAATATCAGCAAATTCGGTGTGGATTACGATGGCAATGAGCATATCGACCTACGCAACTCTGCAATTGATGCCATCGGTTCAATTGCTAACTATCTGGCACAACAGGGTTGGCAGCGCAATCAGCCGATTGGCTTTTTAGCACGTTATACGGGACGTGACCCTCAAAGCATTATTGCCTCAGATTTAACCCAACCTACGCCTTACGGTGCGTTAAAAAGTCAGGGGATTTCTCCACTCAATCCGATTGTCAAAATAGATGATTTGGATATGGTGAATGTCATTCAATTACAAGAGTCTTATGGTCCTGTGTATTACCTGACTTATCCCAATTTTCAGGTTATCACCACCTATAATAAGAGCCGAATGTATGCGACTGCCGTGTGGCAATTAGGCACAGAAATCGCCGACCGTTAAGGTCGGTTTTCTTATAAATACAAAAAGTCAACATTTTTTATCTATTTTTTGCTGACAAAAACAGCATTTTACACCATTTGTTACAATATTGATTATTATTTGATCAACTATTGTTAATATTACAGCATTTTCATATTAATTTTAGAGGAAACACTAGACACCTCAGCACAAGCATGAATATTATCCCCTACCGTCAAATGCAGTTGCAAAGTGAATTTACAGACAGGTTCGCTTTAATTTCAACCGCTTCACTCAGTTGAAACGAGCAAAATGTCACTAGGAGTTTTATGATGCATTCTACACTAAAATATATCCTGACCGCCGCGATTGGACTCACTGTAGCTCAATCGCATGCTGAAATGGTGCAATCTTCATCTTTTAATAATGATGCAGAAAACTCGAGTTTAGCAGCTCGTATCTTGAGTAAAGATTCTCAAAAATTTAACGCTCACTTCTCTAATTTAAATACACTGTCTATCACTGAACGTTCAGGTGACCAAATCCGTCGCCAAACTATTGCCAGTAAAATTGAAATTCCTGAAGAAGAACCTTCAGTCATTGAAAAGTTAAATACCGTTGCCTCAAATACCGTACGTAAATTCAGCCAGACTGGTATGGCATCTTGGTATGGCCGTCAGTTTCATGGCCGTAAAACGGCGAATGGTGAAACTTTCGATATGAACGAGTTAACTGCTGCACACCGTAGCCTGCCACTCAACTGTTACATTCGTGTCACTAACAAAACCAATGGCAGAAGTGTTGTCGTAAAAGTTAATGACCGTGGTCCATTCCATGGTAACCGTGTACTCGACTTGTCTTACGGTGCGGCAAAACGCTTAGGAATTACTAACGCTGGTACAGCAAAAGTAAGTATCGAGCGCGTTGAGGGGCCAAATTCTTAATTAAGTACTCACTCCTAGACATTTGCATTTGACTCGAAAAGCCACTGTTGTGGCTTTTTCCATTTTTAAATGCTGTGATTTTTCCAGATGGTTTTAATCCGTTTATCTGAAGCCTAGAATCGCCAAACTCATGCATGAATGAGATATGGTTACTCATCTTGAACCTGTCATTTAATGTGCCCATTTTAGGCTTATGTCAGGGATCAACAAAAACGTAGTGACTTCCACCTATTTTTGTATGGTTTTCCACCGAAAAATGCCTCTTTAAAGCTTATAAAATTAACCGACCTAAAATCTATAAAAGCAAAATTGATTCATTAGCGCTCAATTGCGCTCTAAGCACGGTAAAATCCTTTTGCACAACCTACCCTACACCCAGCAAAGAAAACATGCTAAAAATCGCTTCCTATGCGCAAATACAACACATCATCGAATTATTTATTCGGTAAAAACGGTTTTATCGATTATTTCAGGGCAAAACTCAGCAAAAATGAGGCTATTTTTGAACCCAATTGAAAGAGACTGAAGATTCAATTCGGATACGATAAAAATAAACCATAAAAAAAAGCCCCGTTTGGGGCTTTTTTAAAGAAGATGCAAAAATTATTTTGCAGCAGCTTGAGCAGCAGCAACTTCTTCAGCGAAAGAAAGTTCTGCTTTTTTCTCGATACCTTCACCCACTTCGAAACGAACGAAGTTAGCAACAGTTGTACCTGTTGCTTTCAATACGTCAGCAACTTTCTTGTCGTTATCGATCACGTACATTTGACGCTCAAGAACCACTTCGTTCAAGTATTTCTCAACTGAACCAGATACCATTTTCTCAACGATATTTGCTGGTTTGCCAGATTCGATTGCTTTAGCTTCAGCAATTTCTTTCTCTTTAGCAACCAATTCAGCAGGAACTTGTTCAGCAGTAACGGCAACTGGGTTGAATGCAGCAACGTGCATTGCAATGCCTTTACCAGTGTCTGCATCACCTGTGTACGCTACAACAACACCGATTTTCAAACCGTGTTTGTAAACAGCCAAGTTTTCGCCTTCAACGATTTGTGCACGACGAACCTGGATGTTTTCACCAATTTTTTGAACAAGCGCGATACGAGCTTCTTCAACAGTTTGACCATCTTCAAGTTTCAATTCAGCAATTTTAGCAGCATCAGTTTCGTTTGCAGCTAAAGCAACCGCAGCAACTTTCGCAGAGAAACCAGCAAAGTTTTCGTCTTTAGCAACGAAGTCAGTTTGGCAGTTTACTTCTAGAAGAATCGCTTTATTGCCTTCTTGAGCAATTGTGATCGCGCCGTCAGCAGCGATGTTACCTGCTTTTTTAGCAGCTTTTGCTTGACCAGACTTACGAAGGTTGTCGATTGCAAGTTCAATGTCACCATTCGCTTCTGTTAAAGCTTTTTTGCATTCCATCATTGCAAGACCAGTACGGTCACGTAATTCTTTTACCATGCTCGCAGTAACTGCAGTCATGTTGATCTCCTAAAGTCGGTAGAAAAATGAATCTATTCAACAAAAACGGCCCAAAGTAATCTCTGGGCCGTTTGCTTTATCGACGCTTTAATTTGCCACCATTACATGTCGCAAAAATGACAAGCCTGCGTCAAAACGCATTAAGCCTCAGAAGCAGGAGCTTCTTCGCCTTTTGCTTGAGCGTTCGCTTGAGTTTGAGCGTATTCTTTACCAGCAAGAATCGCATCAGCCATAGCTGAAGCGTAAAGCGTTACTGCACGGATCGCATCGTCGTTACCCGGAATAACGTAATCAACGTTGTCTGGGTTAGAGTTTGTATCAACGATACCGATTACAGGAATACCCAAGTTTTTCGCTTCTTTGATCGCAATCGCTTCGTGGTCAACGTCGATTACGAACAATGCGTCAGGTAAACCACCCATGTTTTTAACGCCGCCTAAAGCACGTTCAAGTTTTTCCATCTCACGAGTACGCTCTAAAGCTTCACGTTTAGTGAGTTTAGCGAAAGTACCGTCAGTAGATTGAGTTTGAAGATCTTTTAAACGGTTGATTGATTGACGAAGAGTTTTCCAGTTCGTCAACATACCACCTAACCAACGGTGATCAACGTATGGTTGACCTGCGCGTTGAGCTTGTTCACGGATGATTGCAGAAGCAGCACGTTTTGTACCAACGAACAAAACTTTGTTCTTTTTGCTTGCTAATTGGTTAGCGAAGTTCAAAGCATCATTTAACGCTGGAACAGTGTGCTCGAGGTTGATGATGTGAATTTTGTTACGCGCGCCAAAGATGTATTGACGCATTTTTGGGTTCCAAAAACGAGTTTGGTGACCGAAGTGCGCGCCTGCTTGAAGAAGGTCGCGCATGCTTACATTGTAATCTGCCATTTTCTTTACCTTAAAGTTGGGTTAGGCCTCCATATGTCCGCATTCTCCACTCTAAAAAGAGCACCCAGAGGAATGTGACGACATATGTGCGGATTTTGTTATCCCATTACCAATGTTCATGCAATTAATTCATGAAAAGCATTTGATAAAATGGGCGGCTATTTATACCATAGACGTTTACAAATTACCAAAAGTTTTTGATGATCATGAATAGTACGTATCAAGCCCCTGCCCGTTTAATCAAAACGCCTGAAGAAATTGAGAAAATGCGTATTGCAGGACGACTGGCGGCGGAAGTACTGGAGATGATTAAACCGCATGTTCAGCCAGGCGTTAGTACGCTGGAACTCGACCGCCTCTGCCATGACTATATTGTCAATGTACAAGAGGCCATTCCGGCCTGCCTAGGCTATGGTGCAGCACCGGGTCGCCCTGCTTTTCAGCATACCATTTGTACTTCGGTCAACCATGTGGTGTGCCACGGTATCCCGTCAGAAAACAAAATCCTGAAAAAAGGCGATATTCTGAATATTGACGTGACCGTCATTAAAGATGGCTATCATGGTGATACCAACATGATGTACATCGTCGGGGGCGAAACCACCATTTTAGCTGAGCGTTTATGTAAAGTAGCCCAAGAAGCCATGTACCGTGGTATGGCGAGCGTCAGACCGGGTTCAACCATTGGTGATATTGGTAATGCGATTCAAAAATATGTTGAATCAGAACGTTTCAGTGTGGTTCGTGAGTACTGTGGCCATGGCATTGGTACGACATTCCATGATGAACCCCAAGTCCTACATTATGGCCAGCCGAATACTGGCATGATTCTCGAAGAAGGCATGACCTTTACCATCGAACCAATGGTCAATGCCGGTGTTTGGCAAACCAAGTTGCTTGGAGACAAATGGACTGTGGTCACCAAAGACCATAAATTATCGGCACAGTTTGAACATACCATTCTGGTGACTAAAACCGGGATTGAAGTGCTGACTGCTCGCCCAGATGAAGATTTATCACGTTTTAATACGATTTAAGTCGCGCTCTCTGAAATACATAAGGTTGCCTTCTGGCAACCTTTTATTTTTACTGCCGGGTTGATTGCCAAAATACAGCCAGATCAAGTAAAACTGCCGACACCTTCCTTCACGTTTTGACCTTACGGATGCCTTATGTCAGAGACTCGTTTTTCCAAACCTTTAGTGGTGATGTTAATTGGAACAGCCATTATTCTGGCCCTCTCTCTCGGCGTACGTCATGCATTTGGTCTGTACCTGGTTCCGATGAGCCATGAATTTGGCTGGGGACATCAAGTCTTTAGCTTGGCCATCGCCATGCAAAATCTGATCTGGGGGGCAGTACAGCCGATTACGGGTGCCTTTGCAGACAAATACGGTAGTAAAGTCGTGGTTGCAGTTGGTGGAGCACTCTATACACTCGGCTTGCTGTTAATGGCTGTCAGCTCTAACGCAATGTTACTGAATTTAAGTCTCGGTTTAATTCTTGGACTAGCTTTATCCGCCACCTCGTTTCCAGTATTACTCTCTGCCGTGGGCCGGGCAGCGCATCCTGAAAAGCGTAGTTTAGCCATGGGAATTGCCAGTGCAGCAGGCTCTTTTGGCCAGTTCATTATGTTGCCATCTACACTTCTACTGCTCAAAAATTTTGGATGGTCAGCAGCACTGGTGGTGAGTGCGATTCTGATTGCCTTGATTGTGCCACTTGCCTGGATGTTGAAAGCCCCTATGTATCAGGCACCACAATCTGTTCATACACACCAGCCCACACCACAAAATTTGGGTTTTAAAGATATTCTGTCTATCGCGGCCAAACACAAACCTTTCTGGTGGCTGGCTCTTGGCTTTTTTGTTTGTGGTTTTCAGGTAGTGTTTTTAGGCGTACATTTACCCGGTTATCTGATTGACCATGGTTTTGATGCCACGACCGGTACTATTTTTCTGGCATTGGTCGGCTTGTTTAATATTTTCGGTACTTACGGTGCTGGCTGGTTGGGTGGCCATTTTCCTAAAGCCAAACTGCTCATGTGGTTATATGGTTTACGTGGCCTAGCGATTATTGCTTTTCTCATGTTACCGTTAAGCCTATGGACCATTTATGCCTTTGGGATCATGATGGGCTTGCTCTGGCTGTCGACTGTTCCTTTGACCAACGGTATCGTGGCAAGCATGTTTGGCGTAAAATATTTAACGATGCTCAGTGGAATTGTATTCTTCACTCATCAGGTTGGTTCTTTTTTTGGCGGCTGGCTGGGTGGTCTGAACCACGACCTTTACGGTAATTATGATGCCGTCTGGCTCTTTTCGATTGTGCTGAGTGTTTTTGGGGTGATGGTACATTTCTTTGTCAATGAGGAGAAAATCGTTCATGATTAGTTCAAGCCTGCTCTTCAAGCTCTTTTTACTGACGACAATTGTTTTATGCTTTGCTTTAGCCGGAGTACTCTGGGGGAACACGCCGGAACTGTTCGACTACTTTAATCAGGCCTTTTGTGCACATTAAGCAGAACTGAATTTTATCGCTAACTCAAACGCATAAAACGCGAACTAAACTGACCAACCTTTATCTTTACGCGCTTTACCGTCGCTTTTAAGCTCACAGAAAAAAAGCCCCTCCGAAGAGGGACTTTACAATCAAATCTTGACTTAGAATAAACGATTCATCCCGTTTAATGCCGCAACACGATAGGCTTCCGCCATTGTCGGATAGTTAAAGGTCGTTTCCACGAAATATTTCAAGGTATTGTTCGAGCTGTTCATCACGGCCTGACCAATATGTACAATCTCTGCAGCGTTGTTACCGAAGCAGTGAATTCCGAGAACTTCCAAGGTATCGCGGTGGAACAGGATTTTTAATTCACCCACGGTATCCCCGGTAATTTGTGCACGTGCCAAATAACGGAATGAAGACTGCCCCACTTCATAAGGGACTTTTTCTTCCGTTAATTGCTGCTCGGTCTTACCAATCGAAGAAATTTCCGGAATGGTGTAAATACCGGTTGGAATATCCGTCACCGGTTTGACATTTTTCTCACCACTCATATTGGCACCCGCACAACGCCCTTGGTCGTACGCAGCAGAAGCCAACGATGGCCAGCCAATCACATCACCTGCAGCATAGATGTGTTCTACTTCGGTTTGGTATTGCTCATTGACATGTAACTGACCACGGCTATTTGGCGTTAAACCGACATTTTCCAGACCTAGGCCATCGGTATTACCTGAACGGCCATTACACCAAAGAATCGCATCGGCCTTGATTTTCTTCCCACTCAACAAATGCAAGACCACATGATCATCATGAGTTTCTAAATGGTCGATCTGTTCATTATGACGGATCAACACGCCCTGCTCACGCAAGTGATACGACAAGGCATCCGCAATCTCATCATCGAGGTAACTCAACAGTTTTTGCTGGGTATTGATCAGATCAACTTTATGGTCTAGACCGATAAAGATCGAAGCATATTCACAGCCAATAACACCGGCACCATAAATAATGATTTTCTGGATGGTGTAATCAAGATCCAGAATCTTGTCTGAATCGAATACACGTGGGTGATTAAAGTCTAGAATCTCTGGATGATATGGACGGCTACCGGTCGCAATCACCAACTGTTTAAAAATCAGGGTTTCCTTGACACCATCCGGGCTAAACACCAGAACGGTATTGGCATCCTGAATATAGGCACGGCCGTAATAAATATCGATGCGGTTGCGGTCATAAAAACGCGAGTGCGTATCAACCTGTTGCTGAATCACTTTGTGAGCATGGCGCAACACCTGTTTCATGGTGAAATGCTTCCATTCGCCCACTTTTTGGAACATTGGATCACGTTGATAGCGAAGGATGCTCGAAACGGTTTGACGCAAGGATTTACTTGGGATGGTTCCAACATGGGTACAGTTTCCTCCCAGTTGCTCACGCATATCGACAATTGCAACGCGCTTCCCCGCTTTCGCCAGCTTCATTGCAGCGCCTTCACCGGCAGGTCCTGAACCGAGAACTACAGCGTCATACTTGACGAAATTCCCACTAACGACCTCTTTCTTACGTGGCATTCAAAGCTCCTTCCACCAATCTATATACTAATTTTTTAATCAATTGTGAGCTAATATGCTGATTTCTGCCGTATTTCACAACCATATATTCAGTGATAGCCACATTTTCTAAATGAATAATGATTTTAACCCATTTCAGGTGACGTCCGTTATAATGACAACTATATTACCAAACATCCTCTCCCCTATTAAACAGTGGAAAAGTTGAATATGTCTGAAAACCGTAAGCCTGAACAGGGTGTCAAACTTCGTGGTGCAGAAAAAGTCGCTAGAATTCCTGTAAAAGTTGTTCCTACGGTTGAAGTGCCGCGCAAACCGGACTGGATCCGAGTCAAAATGACGGCACCAGAAGAAGTTCAACGTATCAAAACCACCCTACGTGCGCAAAAGCTGCATACAGTCTGTGAAGAAGCTGCCTGCCCGAATTTACCTGAGTGTTTTGGTGGTGGAACGGCAACTTTCATGATCATGGGCGATATTTGTACCCGTCGCTGTCCGTTCTGTGATGTGGCCCACGGCCGTCCAAATGCACTCGATCCGGATGAACCGCGCCATATGGCTGAAACCATTGCCAACCTCGGCCTCAAATATGCCGTAATCACCTCGGTCGACCGCGATGACCTGCTCGATGGTGGCGCACAGCATTTTGTTGATTGTATTAAAGAGGCACGTGCATTAAGTCCAGATACCTTACTGGAAATTCTGGTACCGGACTTCCGCGGACGTATGGATATTGCGTTACGCATCATGACTGAATGTCCACCGGATGTGTTTAACCACAATATTGAAACCGTGCCACGTCTGTATAAAGCAATGCGTCCAGGTTCAGACTATCAACACTCTTTAAGCCTGTTAAAAACCTTTAAAGACTATTGTCCAGACGTACCCACCAAGTGCGGTTTGATGGTCGGTATTGGTGAAACTGAAGAAGAAGTGATTGCCCTGCTTGATGACCTGAAAGCCCATGATGTGGACTATGTAACCATCGGACAGTATTTACAACCGTCGACCCAGCATGCACCTATCGATCGTTTTGTCACCCCAGAAGAGTTTGAACGTTATGCTGAACATGGCCGCAAACTGGGCTTTAAAAATATCTGGTCAGCCCCTATGGTTCGTTCCAGCTATTTCGCAGATCGTCAGTATTATGGTGAACCGGTTCCAGCGGTACGTCGCAAGGTGGATCCAGCCAAGAAAATCAATGTGCAAACCATTGAAGCCTAAAATAGTGTTCTGATTTTAAAAGCCCTCTCACAAGAGTAATGCCAGTCAGTTAAGCAACATTTAGCCAAATGCTGTAAAAATGAGTGTATATAAATACGCTCATTTTTTTTATGACTTTATCTGAGAATTTAGATTTAACCCTT
>NZ_JAQIHG010000017.1:0-49287 GCF_035916735.1 Acinetobacter minutum | reverse complement strand
TACTATGATAAAATTAACCCATTAGGTCAGGTGGCCTAACTTAAATAAAAAGTCTCCGACAAACCCGGTACGGTTCAAAGGTTCAGTTTTCCCACATCATGGACTCATGGAGATCTGGTACCACTTTGATCATGTATAAAAATAATCAGGGTTTATCCCCTTGATTCAGCAGAATTCATTTAGCTCTACAAAGGAGCCATCGCCAGTTTAAGAGCAAATCCACAAAATAAAAGTCCAACTGCAGCAACACATGATGCTGTTATTTTATAACGGCGAGTAAAATAAGCTGAAAGTTTTACGCCTGAAAAAATCAAAATAGATAAATAGCTCATACTAATAATTTGTAACAGCACTGCAAGAGCCGTAAATGTTACAGCTGGGTACGGATAATAGGGATCCACAAACTGCACAAAGAACGATAAATAAAATAAAATAGCTTTAGGATTTAAAATACTAATCGTTAATGCAGTTTTAAACGGTCGCAATTTCTCAATATTTTTGTTAATTGTTGCAATTTTCGTGTTTGAATGCTGGGCATGCCAAGTGTGATTAGCAGCTATCAAGAGTTTAACACCCAAATAACTTAAATAAATTGCCCCAACAATTCTTAAAATGGTAAATAACCAAGGGAAAGCATGCAGTAATGAGGCTGCTCCTAGTGCTGTGAGCAGAATCAAAATAAGATCACCGGTATACACACCTAAAGCACTCTTATAACCCGCTTTGATCCCAAAGCGTGAAGCAGTTGACATGACGTATAGAGAGTTAGGGCCAGGCAATAACACAATTAAAGTTGTGCCAATCACATAGGTAGTTATATCAGTTATACCGAGCACAAGACGCTCTCAAGCGATTACAAGAGTTGATATATAAACTATAACAAAATCAGCTGATTAAACAAAAATACTTCGCTGCATTATTTAACAGGCTAGATATAGAAACGCTTATCATAATTTTAATCTACGGCCGAATCACAATGGACCAGGAAGTTCATATAAAAAGACCAACAAGTCCTGTTTATAAATAAAAATAGCACTAAAAAATTCAGAGCGGATAGAGAAACCAATATAAATATATCTCTTAGATTTAATAAATTTGATTATATCTTTATTTCTATGGTTCGATTCAATCACCAAGCATAGCCTGTCTGATATTGGATTCAACTGATCTAAGTCTAGTGAAAAAATTAACCTCATATCCAGAATGAAATGATGAGTAACATCCCGACAAAGGTGTTAAATAAACTTAATACCATAGGTTGATGAGTACTATAACCTGCTATTAATTCAGATTCACTGAGAGACCTCAACCCTATACGATATTGAAGAATCGACCAAATACTGATAACCATGCCAAAAAAAATAATAATGATGCCTAACCATTTATAGTAAGTTACCTTATGGGCAAACAACATCGGGTTCACGATTTGCCCTAATAGTGTCGATTTCTCAATTACAAACCCAAAAGCAATCAATCCTAAGCTGCTTCTATTCCAAGCAAGTAGGGTTCTTTCGAGAGCAAAAAATACTCGGGGATCCTGCAGATTGGACATATATTTTTCCTAAAACCTTATAGAATTTTCTTAGTTTTTTATAAAATTGGCAGTACTTTAATCGATGATACCCTCCCACCCTTTTAATAAAGATGAGCAAAGCAGCTTGAGCAAGATAAGAATCTTATAACAAAATGTTTGGGAACGAACATCAAGTTCTAAAATTTAATAAAATGCCAGACAATCCTACTTAAAAAAGGCAATAAAAATGAAAAAATTAATACAAACAGGTATTTTTACATTCTCGACAGCAATTCTTGTCTCATCAACCATGGCCGCACCTCAAGGGTCTATGAACAACAATTCATATAACCATGCATATATACATTCTCCTGCTGCAAATCAAAGCCAACAGCAAATTCAGCAGCGTCATCAGCAACAGATGCAACAAGAAACTCAAGAGCAGATGCAGCAAGAAACTCAAGAGCAGATGCAACAACGTCATCGTGAAATCGTACAAAGTCAGATATTGAAACCATCCCGCGACTGGAAACCAGGACAAGCTTTACCATCACGTTATTATGGGCAGGGTTATAAATTTGACTATCGAAAGAATAAAAAACTTTCTAAGCCTGAAAAAAATCAACGATGGATTCGTGTAAATGGTGACTATATTCTAATTAACACAGTGAACCACCGTATTCTAAAAGTAGTTCCAGATTGAGACATTTCATCTGATCATAAAAAATAAGAGAGCTACGGCTCTCTTAGCTTAAGTCAATCACTTCAGGGCTGTATGCTCATCTACTCCTCCCCACAAACAACAGGACTGCGTGGGCAGATCAGGTTTGAGTTAGTACAGTTAATATTGTAGCTGTGATTTTTTCGAAAATAATAACCTAGAATATAAAAGACCTAATGGAGGCACATTAGGTCTTTGATCATAAGATGAAACTCGGGCTTAACGATAAACCATGCCGCCATCAGTAATGATGGATTGCCCAGTAATATAATCTGCATCCTCGCTCGCGAGGAAAGCAACCAAAGCTGCCACATCATCTGGAGTTTCGGTGCGTCCTAACGCAATACCTTCTGCATACTTTTTAAAAGTTTCACCAATTTTTGCACCTGTTAACTCTGCAAAACGCTGATCAATTTCAACCCACATATCTGTTCCGACAATCCCTGGACAGTAAGAATTAACCGTAATGCCTAAGTGAGCATATTCTTTAGCGGCCGCTTGGGTTAAGGCTCGAACAGCAAACTTGGTAGCAGAATAAACACTCAGCATTGCAAAACCATCATGTCCGGCAATTGAACAGGCATTAATAATTTTACCTTTCTGCTTTAAAGCCTGGAATTTTTTTGCCGCCGCCTGAATGCCCCATAGAACACCACCAAAATTGATATCGGTAATTTTACGGAATTCTTCTGGAGTGACATCATTTAAAGCTTGTACCTGTGCAATCCCGGCATTGTTAATCATCACATCGAAGCCACCAAATTTGCTATAAGTATCTTCAATTGCTGCCGTCACTTGGTCGAGCTGACTAATATCTGCGATGAAAATAGAAGCCTTAACATGACATGCTTCGATCTCGGCCTGTGTCGCTTTGAGTGTATCCTCATGCATATCCACCAAAGCGATATGCATGCCTTCTTTCGCCAAGCGTAAGGCAATGCCACGACCAATGCCTTTGGCACCCCCGGTCACTAGGGCGACTTTTCCATTTAATCCTCTGGACATTTTTCTTTCCTCTTTTTTTGTTCTTGCAGACGAAATCGTCTGTGATTGTTTGATTTATTTGTATAAATATGAACCTAAATTGAGAGGGATGCCAGATTATTCATAATTTGTTTAAATCTAATCTAGGGCGGGTATTCAGAGGAAGATATTAATTTTTTTAAATATGCAAATTATGATGAGGTATGATTGCAACAAGATCATCTATGACTATCCATATGCACGTGGGTCTGTCCCATTTCAAACGTAAGACCTTTATCAAAAGCATCACCGAACAGAAATCCATGAATCAGCCCAGCATAGAGCCCGGGAACACTCACAATGCCTCCACGGCGGACTGTAGCAATACATTGTCTTAAGGCAGTGCCACTCGAGCCTTCAATTTTAAGATTCGTCAGTAAGGTTTCAATCACACTGCCTTTTGCCTCGAAGCCAATCGCATCAATCACAGCATCCACTCCCCGATGACCCGGGCTATGATTAATGATAAATTCGGCAGCATCGACATGATCAAAGTTTACCGGAATGGCGCCATAGGTATTCCGGGCAAACTCCAAGCGATCATGAATTATGATCGACCATAAAAATCATTTCAGCGCCCAACATGCGTGCACAAGCGGCTGAAAGCAACCATAAATGGCCACACTCGAACCTTTGCCTATATTGGTATTGGTCACGGCTTGCCAAGCAGATGGCATTTAGGGATGTTTTTAAATGTGAAATGAATAGTCTTTGCGTGGGCATCTGTAGACTTGAGGTAGAGCAGTACATAATTTGAAAAATATGGCACCTAAGCATCATGTTCAGTGATATCTGATTATCAATTTAGATGACTCAATAGCTTTTGCACATTGGAATACTTCGGCCAACAAGGTGGCAAGTTACATCAGCAGACTTATTGTACTCACTGAGGCTTATTTTCTATCACTGGATATAAAAATAGTTTGAATCTATTCAAGAGCTGCCTCCAGGCAGATACGCCTGAAGGCAGGGTGAAATCTTATTTGCCTTGTTCTTGTAATAATTGATTGATTTTTTCTGGACCAAACCAATCCGAATTGAATTCTTTATAGGGGAAATTTGCAGGATTCTGATGTAAATCCTCTCCTACAATATCATCTTTTACTGATCCCTCAGACAATGCGTCCAACAGGGCTAAACGGTAGGAGTTCACACTCTTAAAACGTATTTTTAAGGTACTTGAACGTAAATCATCTACATCTTTCACCAACGCACTATTTACGTTACCAGAACTGTTAGAAAATTGTTTGAAATCAATCGGGTTAATTGTTAGAGATACATTACCATGCTCAGTCTGACCAGCACTTAACACAATGTCCAGGTCAATGGTATCGATATATAAACCGGCTTTGGTTTGATTTTTGTCTAACTCGGTTTTCATGTTGCTGATGCCTTTGCCGATCTGGGTCAATGCATCCTGTACGCTGACTTCATCTTTATTGACCAGACGCTTCGGTGAATTGGGCTGATTAATCAAACTGTTGCAACCCGATAGCAGAGAAATGATCAAAAGGGTCAATATACTTTTACTGTAACGCTGCATTTTTTGGTCTCATTTTTAGCTAAGCCTACAGATTATAATATTGTAAATGGAGCATATAGCCTACTGGACTTATTGCTAAATTACGCTCACTCCCTCTATCTGTGAAAACACTTGTCCATATTCACAATTTTTTGATGTTTCATCAACTAATCTGTGCACAAAATCACAAACTGATCTAAGCAGGCCCAACTCGCCCCACATGCAGGGTCCTGACTTAAAAATCAAGCGATAGATGTTGGAGTATTCATGAAAAAGTATATCCAAACTGAATTGGGCACTGAAAAACTCTGTCTTGAATGTGGTGAATACTGGCCTTTGGATGAGGAATTCTGGTTTCATCGGCGTAGTAAGGTCAAAAAAGACGGTACCTATAGCACCATTTATTTTCCCGCCTGTAAATGTTGTTATAACGCACGTTACCGTCCGCAGCGCAGCGCATCACAATATCCGATGCGTTCGAGCTACGAAGATTTATGGAATGTCGCCTGATGCTCAGTTCATGAACAAGTCAACCTCAAAGGTCGGCTTCACCTAAACTTTAGGCTTACCAAGGTCACACTAACCGCTTGCAGGAACTTCATCTTGTACATTAAGTTTAGCTTTAATCACATGCTGTGAATGAAAATGCTGAAAGGTACGCCGTCCTGCTGTGATTTCAGAATCGGCCTTGACCTCCTGCATGCTGTCCAAACAGCGCTGAGTCAGTTGGATATACTCGTCAGTACCCTTTCTCTTCCAGTCAAGTTCTTTGGCTTCTAAGCTGCGCACCACTTTAGCGGGACTGCCGAGCAGCAGGACATTTGCCGGAACTTGAGCTTTTGCCTTGACGGTACTATTGGCACCAACAATCGTATTTTCTCCAATTTCGGCCTCATCTAGAATCACACTGTTCATGCCCACCAAGACATTTTTGCGGATCACGCAGCCATGCAGAATCGCGCCATGACCAATATGGCCATATTCTTCGACCAGTGTAATGCTTTTGGGGAAGCCATGAATGATGCAGGAATCCTGTACATTGGCATTTTTCTGGATATGAATACGGCCAAAGTCGGCACGCAGTGAAGCCAGCGGCCCAATGTAGACGCCTTCCTCAATAATGACATCTCCAATCAGCACCGCAGTGGGATGCACATAAGCCTGTGGACTGACCACCGGAATCACACCATCAATTGCATAACATGGCATCATTTTCTTCCCTGAGTTTTTAGTTTTATTCTGATTAGGCAGTGAGTGCTTCTTGCTTTAAACCACCAAACCGTTTGAAAAATTGTGGATGTGCCGGTGGCATTGCCCCTTCTGACGTGCGGGCGATATCGAGGAAAAACTCATCCGCCACGGCAAAAATCCGCTGATATAAATTGCTGCTGAGATTACGGGCATTTAATGACAGCCAGTCCGATGGCAGCAACTCAAAAGGTAAATTTGGATCTTTTAATAAAATCCGGCGATACTGGTGAATCAAGAGAATCCGGATCTGAAATGCCTGTAATGGATCCAGATCTTCATCATGTTCAACCAGATTAAAAATTTCCCGGAAATCGCGGATAAATTTCTCGTAACGGGCGTGTAGTTCTTGTACCGGCCAGTTCACCTCCACCATACGTTTCACCGTTGGATGAGATTCCTGCCATAACTGCAAGGTTTCCGCCTTAAACAGTACCACCTGATCGGTCATTTTCAAGTTCAATAACAGGTTTTGCAGTTTGAGATGGTCACAGCCCGGATAGGCCATCAGATTGGTTGAGATGTTGGCAAAGCCCAGCCATTCCAGCTCGCGCTTTAAGATGATCTTGTTCTCTAGCTCGACAGAACTCAGTAGAACCAGATCCCATTTTCCATCCCACTCGGTATGGGTAAAGCTGTAAATTTTCTGATCGGCATGAATAAAACGCTGGCGGCTACTTTCTGTGACGCGGTAATAGCTGGTGCGACCGATTTTTTCAGAAATGAGCCAACCATTCTGTACCAGGCGAAATACCGCGGTACGTACCGAGCGTTCATTAAAGCCGAATACATCCATCAACTGGATCAAACTGGCCAGACTGATAATACCGCCGCGATGAAAAACACTGTCACCGAAAATGGTCATGATGAGTGATGTTCCACTTAATGCTTCATGTTGAATGAAATCATCAATCACTTGTTTTAATTTTGGATTCATCACGTTTCACTTTTACCCTTAAAACTTAAAGGTGATTCATCCCCCGATCAATCACCTTTGCACTTTCATGCGGACTTGCGAATATCAAAGACCCGCTGAGCTTTACCTTCCGAACGTGGCAACGTGCCTTCCGGTAAAATTTCCACACTCACCGTAATCCCGACCATGGTTTTAATTTTGGCTTTCAACTGCTGTGACAGTTGGTGCCCCATCACGTCTGTCATATCTTTACGCATTTCTGTACGAACATGCAATGTATCCAAATGTCCATGTTTACAAATATGAATTTCGTAGTTAGGCACAAGCTGTGGAATATGCAAGATTTGTTCTTCAATCTGCGACGGGAAAACATTGACTCCGCGAATGATCATCATATCATCACTGCGCCCAACGATTTTGTCCATACGACGCATGGAGCGTGCCGTTCCAGGCAACAGGCGGGTTAAGTCACGCGTACGGTAACGGATCACCGGCATGCCTTCTTTGGTAATCGTGGTGAAAACCAGCTCACCCAGTTCTCCATCTGGCAATACTTCACCAGTTTCCGGGTTGATGATTTCAGGATAGAAATGATCTTCCCAAATGGTTGGGCCATCTTTGGATTCCAGACACTCCATGGCCACCCCCGGCCCCATGACTTCAGAAAGACCGTAAATATCCAGTGCATCGATGCCTAAACGCTCTTCGATTTCTTTACGCATTTCATTGGTCCATGGCTCTGCACCAAAAATACCGGTCTTGATCGAGCAGTCTTTGGCTGTCCCAAATTTCTGCTCTAAGGCTTCAATGATGTTCAAGCAGTAAGATGGCGTCACCATCAAGGCAGTTGGTTTGAAATCATGAATCAGTTGCGCTTGACGATCGGTCTGGCCACCTGACATCGGGATCACGGTTGCACCTAAACGTTCGACACCGTAATGCGCACCCAAACCGCCGGTAAACAACCCGTAGCCATAAGACACCTGAACGGTATCCTTGTGCGTCAAACCTGCCGCACGCAATGAACGTGCTACCACATCCGACCAGACGTTGAGATCCTGTTGCGTATATCCGACCACCGTTGGCTGACCGGTAGTGCCTGATGAGGCATGAACCCGTACAATCTGTTCTTGCGGAACAGCAAACATGCCGAATGGATAGTTGTCACGCAGGTCACTTTTGGTGGTAAATGGAAATTTGACCAAATCATCCAGCGTTTTGAAATCATCTGGATGTACACCGGCCTCATCAAATTTCTTTTTATACACCGGGCTGTTTTGATAAGCGTGTTGTAAGGTCTTTTTCATGCGCTCTAATTGAAGCTGACGTAATTCATCAATTGAAGCCGTTTCGATCTTTTCCATTGCGTTGTTATTCATGTTATTACTCCTTGTACAACCATCCTGGCTGTTATGATTCCAAAATCAGATTTTCCTTATGCGACATTTTCTAAAATGAGCGCGACACCTTGTCCCACACCGACACACATGGTACACAGCGCATATTTTCCTTGACGACGTTTTAATTCTTTCATCGCGGTAAGCACTAAACGCGTACCACTCATTCCCAATGGATGACCCAGTGCAATTGCACCGCCATTCGGATTGACACGAGCATCGTCATCCTTTAAACCCAAGCTGCGCGTCACGGCGAGTGACTGTGCAGCAAAAGCTTCATTGAGTTCAATCACATCCATTTGCTCAAGCGTAAGGCCGGTTTGTTTCAGCACTTTTTCAACCGCTGGCACTGGACCTATACCCATATATTTGGCTTCAACACCGGCACTGGCAATGCCAACCACTTTCGCCAAAGGTTTAAGCGCATGTTGTGCCACAAAATCCTGATTTGCCAACAATACACAGGCAGCACCATCATTCACCCCGGAGGCATTACCGGCAGTAACCGAACCACCTTCTTTGCGAAATGGTGCTTTCAGTTTTGCTAAAGTATCCAGTGTTGTATCTGCACGTGGATGTTCATCTTCACAGATCTGGATGATGTTTTTCTTACGATCCTGGATCTCAACAGGCATGATTTCCTGAGCAAGTATCCCGTTCTGCTGGGCCTGCGCAGTTTTTTGCTGGCTGCGGTAAGCAAACAGATCCTGATCTTCACGGCTCACTTGATACTTTTCAGCCACGTTTTCTGCGGTTTCCGGCATGCTATCAACACCAAAATTCGACTTGAATTTAGGATTAATAAAACGCCAGCCAATGGTGGTATCAAAAATTTCAGGAGCACGACTAAAGGCTGCTGCAGGTTTGGACTGTACAAACGGGGCACGGCTCATGGATTCGACACCACCTGCCAATATAAACTGTGCTTCGCCTGACTTAATGGCACGTGCAGCCAAGCCAACAGCATCCAGCCCCGAAGCACACAAACGGTTGACGGTAATGGCCGGAACACTGTCAGGCAAACCTGCCAACAACGCCGCCATACGTGCCACGTTACGGTTATCTTCACCAGCCTGATTGGCACAGCCAAAGACCACTTCGTCTAATGCATGCCACGGTAAATCCGGGTGTTGCTGTTTGAGATATTGAATGGGCAAAGCAGCCAGATCGTCGGCGCGAATACTGCTTAATGCTCCTGCATAACGACCAATCGGGGTACGAATGCCATCGCAAATAAAAACCTGTTCCATGTTGATTGGTCCTTTAGCCAGCCTGGCGATATTGTATTTTGTTTGTGAGTTGCGACTGTCCTAGCGCAACTTTCTGTCTTAAATATAAACTAGGTCGATACTTTTCTTCAGCATAAATATGATACATATTTTCTAAAGTTTGTAAAATAGTGTTATATCCAATTTGTGTTGCCCATTCAAATGGACCTTTTGGATAATTCACCCCATATTTCATTGCTGAATCAATATCTTGTTCTGATGCAATACCATGCAATACAGCCTCGCATCCTTCATTGACTAACATGCTGATGCTACGTATAGCATACAATCCTGGATGATCTTTAGACCAAATAGGTATCATATTCATACCCTGAAGAAATGCCGTCACCTGTGCCTGATCCTGCGCTGTACAAGCCGGCGAAGCCACCAGTGCGATCGCTTTGGCATTCTCCCAGTTAGCATGCCAATCCATTAACACAATTTTCTGCTGTGGATAGCTTAACTGCACAGATTCACCTTGGGTTAGGCGTAGTACAACCTCACCAATCTGAATCTCATTCTGCTCCGCAGCCTGATGCTGGCTTTCCAGCCACTCAGAACGTTGGATCCGTTGAAGCAATCCCGGCAGATTAGACCAGTCGCCTTTGATCAACACCGAGATTTTTTGTTGAAGTGGCTGAACTGCGGGTAACTGATATTGCGCCACAGGGACTTGCGAATCGTAACGGTAAAAGCCCTGCCCGCTTTTACGGCCATAACAGCCGGCATCAACCAACTCTTTTTGTACCAGGGACGGACGGTAACGTGGTTCGTAAAAGAACTCCTGATACACACTTTGCGTCACGGAAAAATTGATGTCCTGACCAATCAAGTCGGTGAGTTCACACGGCCCCATGGCAAAACCACCACACTCGCGCATGATAAAATCCAGTTGCTCCGGTGTCGTGACATTTTCCTGCAAGGCGCGAAAAGCTTCCGCATAATACGGACGCGCCACACGATTGACAATAAAACCGGGAGTTGACTTCGCCATCACCGGCACTTTTTTCCAGGCAGTCATCAGCTCGGTTAATGCCTGAGCAATCGTAGGGTCAGTTTTCAAACCACAAATGATCTCGACCAGTTTCATTACCGGTGCGGGATTGAAGAAATGTAATCCCACCACCCGCTCTGGACGTGGAATCACTGAAGCAATTGCCGTAATTGAAATAGATGAAGTATTGGACGCTAAAATGGTCTGTTCTGAACAAATCGCAGCCAGTTGTTGAAAGAGCTGCTGTTTGACTTCTTTTTTCTCGACAATCGCTTCAACGATGAGATCAGCCTCCGCGAGTTGCTCAATCGTACTGACAATCGACAAGTTTGCCAGAGTGCTATCCAGCAACTCTTGGGTCATTTTCCCGGCCTGAACACGTTTGCTCAGCTGGGTTGTCAGTTGTGAAACAGCTGTTTTGGTTTTTTCGACATCGGCGTCAAAAATTTGGGTGCTGTGTCCATGCATGGCTGCCAGTTGTGCGATCCCAATTCCCATGGTCCCCGCACCAATCACGGCCACCTTGGCCTGCTGCAAGTTGAGGTGTGACATGGCTTAGCATCCTTTATAATCAGGGGTGCGTTTCTGCATGAAGGCTTGTACACCTTCACGATAATCATGTGAGCGACCTGCCAGACGTTGTAAATCACGTTCTAGAATCAGCTGATCATCCAGGTTATTGTCCGCTGCGGCATGAATGGCTTTTTTGATTAAAGACAAACCATAGGTTGGCTGCTTGGCTAGATGTTCACCCATTTTTTCTGCTTCAGCTTTAAGCTGGTCATCTTCTACCACCTGCCAGATCATCCCGAGCTGTAGTGCCTGCTCCGCACTGATTTTGTCACCGAGCATGGCCATTCCCATCGCTTGGGCACGACCAACCAGACGTGGCAGGAACCAAGTTCCACCAGAATCCGGCACTAAACCTAGACGGCAAAATGCCTGAATAAAGGAAGCAGATTTTGCCGCCAATACAATGTCACAGGCCAAGGCAATATTGGCACCCGCACCGGCCGCCACGCCATTTACGGCACAAACCACCGGTTTTGGCATTTCAGTAATCAGTTTAATCAGCGGGTTGTAATATTTTTCGATCGACAAACCTAAATCAGGTGCGTCTGCATTCGGATCAACCACACGGTCATTTAAATCCTGCCCGGCACAAAAACCACGACCTTCCGCTGAAATCACCACGGCACGGATATTCTGGTCTTTAGCCCAAGCTTTCAGCACTTTTGAGACTTCCTGATGCATGGTCTCATTGAAACTGTTGAGCTGTTTCGGACGGTTAAAGGTTAAGCAGCCCACCGCATTTTTTTCTTCAACGATAATTGTTTGGTAATCCATTACACACCTCTAAATTCAGGTTTTCTTTTTTCTAAAAAGGCATTGATGCCTTCTTGACGATCTTGCGTTGCAGCCAGCCAGACGAAATGCTGGCGTTCCAGCTTCAAGCCCTGACTGAGTGTCACTTCATGAATTGATTTCAATGACTGTTTGATCACTTTGATCGCCAACGGTGCCTGTTTGGCAATCTTAGCCGCCAGTTCAAGCGCATACTGCACCGTCAATCCAGTTGGACAAATCTGACTGCTAATCCCGTGTTGTAACGCCACACGAGCAGGAATCATTTCACCAGTCATGGCCCAGCGCATCGCCAGTTGCTGGCCGACCAGACGCGCCAGACGCTGGGTTCCCCCGGCACCTGGCAGCATGCCCAGACCAATCTCCGGCAGTGCAAATTGCGCATTTTCGCCGCTGATCACGATGTCGCCATGCAGTGCCAGTTCAAATCCAGCCCCAAAGGCATAACCGTTTACCGCCATAATCAGGGGCTTGGAAAATTCATCAATACGCTTCCACAGCAAGGGACGCTGATCCTGCTGGATTGACACCACATCAAGTTGTGCCAGTTCATTCAGGTCGGCACCTGCGGCAAAACACTGATCGTTGCCAGTAATGACTACGGTTTTTACTGTTGCATCGCCATCGAGCTGTGCCAAAGTATCCGCCAACTGTTTAAGCGTGGCATTGTTCAGCGCATTACGCTTTTCCGGCCGGTTTAGCTCAATCAGCACCACACCGTTTTGGGGTGCCGAGGTTTTGATGTAATCCATGACATGATTCCTTGCTGATCCGCGTGTTATTCATCAAAACTCAAACGGACATCCGAGCTGACTGGGCGTGACTGACAGCTGAGGACATAGCCTTTTTCAATTTCGTCCTGCTCCAGGCTGTAATTGATAGCCATCTCGACTTCACCCTGTAGCACCTTGCATTTA
This sequence comes from Acinetobacter minutum, assembly GCF_035916735.1. NCBI lineage: Bacteria > Pseudomonadati > Pseudomonadota > Gammaproteobacteria > Moraxellales > Moraxellaceae > Acinetobacter > Acinetobacter minutum. The sequence continues at coordinate 36,403 of NZ_JAQIHG010000017.1, read as the reverse complement.
CAGGTCGCACACACGCCACCTTTACAGGCATAAGGCAGGTCTGCACCGGCACGTAATGCAGCATCCAGAATACTGTCATCCTGTTTCGAGACTTCCACGACCAGCTCGCGGCCATCCAGAATCACATGGACTTTTTCTTCACTGCGATTTTCAATTTGTTGCGCGGTTGCTTTTGGCGCTGCACCGGTATTAAAACGCTCCGTATGGATTTTGCTGCGTGCAATTCCCATTTCCGGCAAAACGGTTTCCACAGCTTGCATCATTTCTTCCGGACCACAGGCAAAACAGTGATCAAAATCCTGATCCAGCAAGTCTGCCTGGAACAGTTGCTGCAACTTGTCTGCATCAATACGGCCATTGAATACCGCACTGTCGTTCAATTCACGCGAGAAAATATTGATCAGCTGGAAACGCTCTTTAAAGCGGTCTTTCAGATCCAGAATTTCCTCGGAAAACATGGTCTGTTTCCAAGAACGGTTACCATACACCAAGGTAAAAGTGGCCTCAGGTTGCTGGAACAGCACCGATTTGACAATCGAGAGAATCGGTGTGATACCACTACCAGCGGCAAATCCAAGATAGTTTTTTCCACCCTGTTTCGCGGCTTTCTGGAAAAATACCCCTTGTGGCGGCATCACTTCCAGCACGTCACCGGCTTTTAAGTGTTCATTGGCCCAAGTTGAAAACTGACCGTTTTCAATTTTTTTAATGGCAATACTGAGATCTTCACGCTGATCACTACAGATCGAATAACAGCGGCGGATTTCACCCTGTTCAGTCAAATGTCGAATGGTGAGATGCTGACCTGGCTGATAGTGAAACGTTGCCTGTTGTTCTGGTTCAAGATCAAAGGCAATACAGATCGCCTGCTCGGTTTGCGGACTAATTGATTTAATAGTTAATGGTACAAATTGACTCATATGAAAATCCCTCTCTGGCTCGACTATTCAATTTTTAAGTTTTAGATACATTTGAAATAGTCGAATGGTTCTAGGCAGTCTTGGCATTTATATAAGGCTTTACATGCGGTCGAACTGAATTCGCTTAATAGTTTGGTGTGCTGGCTCTGACAATGCGGGCACTGGATGCCATCAGTAAGTGCAACATGCGTACCACAACTGTGTGAGTCACCTTTCGGCGGTGCAATGCCATATTGTTGTAACTTGGTTTTTCCCGCTTCACTCATCCAGTCGGTGGTCCAGGCTTCAGATAAATCCACCACCACTTTGACCGGGGTCAGACCATGCGCTGTCAAGGCTTGGGTAATTTCATCCTTAAGCAGGTCTGTCGCAGGACAACCACTGTAAGTTGGGGTGAGTCGTACAATAATCTCGTCGTGCTGATTCAGCTCAACTCCACGAATCATGCCCAGATCCAGCACGGACAACACTGGAATTTCAGGATCAGACACCTGTTGTAAAACGTCCCAGCATTGATCGATACAGTGTTTAATTAAATTCATGCGACTCACTCCCTGTGATGACCTTGAATTACCACGTCATATTTGGATAAGAACGTTGCAGATATTGCAAGTCCGCCAGGATAAAACCCAAATGTTCGGTATGCAGCCCCTGTTTGGCACCGCTACGATAAGCGCCGGTTTCTGGCAAGGTGAGTGCAAAACGCTGCAATTCACTTTCAATCTGTGCATCCCACTGTGCTTTTAAGGCTTCCACATCTGGCAAGATGCCTTGCTCAACCAGCTGCTTTTCATCCGCGGTTAATACAAACAGCTCTTCAGTAAAGCGCCACAGGTTGTTCAACCCTTTCTGGATTTTCTCGTGTGCTTCTGCAGTTCCCAGGCTGAGACGCTCCATCCAGGCCGTCGAAAAACGCAGGTGATATTTCACTTCTTTCAGTGATTTCACCGCAAATGCAGCCAATTCAGCATGTTGGCTCTGCGTGAGTGCATTCAACAGCAAGGCATTGTGATGATCCATCAACCATTGACGTACGATGGTTTGTGCAAAATCGCCGTTTGGTTGCTCAGCCAATAATAAATTGCGATATTCACGCTCAGTGCGGAAATACGCCAATTTGTCTTCATCACGGCCAAGACCTTCCACCTGACCAGCCAGGCTCAACGCCGTACGCGCTTGCCCCAATAAATCCAGACCGATATTAGCCAAGGCAATATCCAGTTCCAGTTCAGGCGCATGGCCGCACCATTCTGCCAGACGATGCGATAAAACCAGCTGGCTATCGCCAACATGCAGCAGGAACTGCGCTAATGCTTGATTTGTCATGATCCGTCCCCTTACATGTGCTCAATGCCGTCTGGAATATGGTAGAAGGTTGGATGACGGTAAACCTTGTCCAAAGAAGGATCGAAAAATTCTGATTTTTCATCTGGTTGTGACGAAGTAATCAGCTCAGATTTCACCACCCAGATGCTGACACCTTCATTACGGCGAGTGTACACATCGCGTGCGTTTTGCAGCGCAATTTCCGCATCCGGCGCACGCAGGCTGCCGACATGGCGGTGGCTTAAACCCTGTTTGCTGCGTACAAATACTTCATATAGTGACCAGTTGTTTTTATTGTCCATGATGTTGTCCTTCCCTTTTTCACTCATTTTTAGATGTTGGCGTTAAGCCACTTTTTTATCTTGCTGTTGGGCTTGCTGTTTTTTGGCATAAGCTGCTGCTGAATCACGCACCCATTTACCGCCTTCCCATGCATTTCGGCGTGCTTCGATCCGCTCGTGGTTACATGGGCCTTTACCGGCAATCACGTTAAAGAATTCATCCCAGTTCACTGCGCCAAATTCATAATGGCCAGTTTCCTGGTTAAAACGTAAATCTGGATCTGGTACTGTCAGACCAAGATGCAGAATTTGTGGCACCGTGTTGTCGACAAATTTCTGACGTAGCTCATCGTTACTGAAACGCTTGATCTTCCAGGCCATGCTTTGTTCACTGTTTGGTGAATTATCATCACTTGGTCCAAACATCATCAGCGCCGGCCACCAGAAACGGTTCACTGCATCTTGAGCCATCTGTTTTTGTTCAGGCGTACCTTGTGCCAGCTCCATCATGGCTTCAAAACCTTGACGTTGATGGAAACTCTCTTCTTTACAGATACGCACCATCGCTCGTGCATACGGACCATAAGAAGTACGGCATAATGCCACCTGATTGACGATCGCTGCGCCATCGACCAGCCAGCCAATCGCAGCAATATCGGCCCAGGTCAAAGTTGGATAGTTAAAGATGGAAGAATATTTCATGCGACCGGCAATCAATTTATCCATCATGTCATCACGGTCCGCGCCTAAGGTTTCTGCCGCACTGTACAGATACAAGGCATGACCCGCTTCATCTTGCACCTTGGCCAATAAAACCGCTTTACGCTTTAAGGTCGGCGCACGAGTAACCCAGTTGCCTTCCGGTAACATGCCGATCACTTCTGAATGTGCATGCTGACCAATCTGACGGATCAAGGTTTTACGGTAGGCCTCTGGCATCCAGTCTTTTGGCTCAACTGAAATGTCTTGTGCGATTGCACGGTCGAAATCTTCCAAATGATTTTTCATTGTTTTCCTCACTCGTCCCAAGTGTTTATGCCTCAAAATTAAAACGATACAAAAATAAAATCAATACACTTTTTTAGGTATCAATTAAAAAAATTGAATCATTTTTAATAAATGATTGTTTTACATTAATTTATTTTTTAAATATTCTTTCTGGTCTATTTTTATTGCACAAACCTGATTGACAATTGGATTTTTTAAACACAAATTATGAAACGTAAAAATTAAAATTAACATGAAAACGTATCATAAAAGGAGTTTTATCATGTTGGAGTTAGAAACAGGCTCAAACACCACTATGGATAGTCAAGGTACAACCCACAGCTCAAGCCATGGTGTCAAATTGTTGAATTCACTGGTATGTGGTCAGTCGCATACAGCTCAGCAGGATTTTCGTACGGTTTATCATGCCATCACGGATGAGCCAATTTACCAGGTCAGCAGTCATGGTTTAAATATGCAAGCAGTCGTTGACTATGCCAAACAGCATGGTGCAAACATTGCCTCATGGACCTTCCACCAGCGTGCCAATGCATTGAAACAGGTCGCACAATATCTGCTTGAACGTAAAGAACAGTATTATGAATTAGCCAAAGCCACTGGCTGTACCCGTAAGGATGCCTGGATTGATATTGAAGGCGGGATCGCGACTCTGTTTGCTTATTCAAGTCTGGTACGTCGTGAATTGAGCGATGAAACCGCCCTGGTTGAAGACAGCTGGATTCCATTATCCAAGCATGGAACTTTTGGTGCCAAACATATTCTGACCGCCAAAGCCGGCATTGCCGTTCATATCAATGCATTTAACTTCCCGATTTGGGGCATGCTGGAAAAAATCGCACCGACACTTTTGGCCGGTGTCCCGTGCATTGTCAAACCGGCGACCGAAGGCGCTGAGCTCACACACGCAGTGGTTAAAGATATTCATGAGAGTGGTTTCTTGCCTGAGGGTGCCTTACAACTCATCTGTGGTCAGACCTATGATTTATTTAATTATCTAGGGCCACAAGACACAGTTACGTTTACTGGTTCGGCATCAACTGGGCAAAAATTGCGTGCACATCCTCACCTGAACCAATATTCCATTCCGTTTAGTATGGAAGCGGATTCCGTGAATAGCGCCATTCTCACTCCGCAAGCCGATGACGAAACCATTGACCTGTTTGTGCGTGAAGTCTTCCGTGAAATGACCACCAAAGCGGGCCAGAAATGTACCGCAATCCGCCGTGCCTTCGTTCCGGCAGAATTACTGGAAACCGTACAAAGCCGTTTAGTAACCAAATTACAGAAAGTGGTGGTGGGTAATCCTGAATGGGAACAGGTCACCATGGGTGCACTGGCCAGCGTAAAACAAAAACAGGATGTCGCCAGCAAAGTCGAACAGCTGAGCCAAGAAGCAGAAATTGTATTAGGTAGTCATTTACGCCACGATTTCACAATTCAGGCAGACCAAGCCGAACGCGGCGCCTTTTATCCGCCGACCTTACTGGTCTGCAAGCAACCGACGACTGCACAAAATATTCATCAAGTTGAAGCCTTTGGCCCAGTAGCGACCTTGATGCCCTATCAGGATGTACAAGAGTTGGCGGTCTTGGTCGCGCGTGGTGAAGGCAGCTTGGTGGCCTCCATCGTACGCCATCCAGAGGAAAATATTGAAGCGATTATTGCCAAGATTGCACCATGGCACGGACGTCTGCATATTCTCGATGCGAAAAGCGCCAAAGAAAGTACTGGACATGGCTCGCCATTGCCCTATCTGGTGCATGGTGGTCCGGGTCGTGCCGGTGGGGGTGAAGAGCTCGGTGGACTGCGTGCGGTAAAACACTATATGCAACGCACCGCCATTCAAGGTTCTCCAGACGCCCTGACCCAAGTAGGCCATAGCTGGACAGCCGGTTCACAGGTTTTTGAAGATCGCGTGCATCCGTTTAAAAAGTCTTTTGATGAATTGCGCGTTGGTGAACGCCTGCTGACTGCACGCCGAACCATTACCGAATCCGATGTGGTAAATTTTGCCGGTTTGAGTGGTGATTATTTCTATGCACATATGGACAAAATTGCTGCGGCTGAGTCATTGTTTGGCGAACGGGTTGCACATGGTTATTTTGTGGTTTCAGCAGCGGCTGGTCTGTTTGTCGATGCAGCACAAGGTCCGGTGATTGCTAACTATGGTATGGACAACCTGCGCTTCGTTGAACCGGTGAAAATTGGCGATACCATTCAGGTTGAACTCACCTGCAAGCAGAAAACGCCAAAACAGCTGAAAGATCCAACACAAAAACCGCATGGTGTGGTGGTGTGGGACATCAAAGTGAAAAATCAGCATGACCAGTTGGTGGCTACCTACGATATTTTGACCCTGGTTGAACGCGCAGCTTAACTGAACCCACCTCTAAAAAGGAATCTTTTGATTCCTTTTTTTTATTATTAATAAAATATCGTGTCATTTTTGGATATTTTTATTGACGATCGAAAATTTAATGCCTACATTAGATAAAGACGATACGTTGAAAAACAAATATTAAAAACAAAAGTATCATAATTCCACATACTCATCACAGGAAGATGAATGATGAATGATAAAACCCTAGAAATAGATGTGGTTGAAAGGAACACCCCATCTGAAATAACAACTTTTGAGCAAGCAGCCTCTGCCGATCAAGCCATTACTACACCAACAGAAATGACTGCAAATAAAACCAGCTCATATCAGTGGTATGTGGTGGTGATCTGTATGGTGGCCTACATCCTGTCTTTTGTAGACCGCCAGATTCTGTCACTGATGATCGAACCGATTAAACATGATTTGATGCTCAGTGACACGCAATTCAGCTTGTTACAAGGTTTGGCATTTTCCCTATTTTATGCCTTTATGGGCGTGCCAATTGCAGCACTGGCTGACAAGAAATCCCGTGTTAAAATTATCGCTGTCGGTATTGCCTTCTGGAGCTTTGCCACCGCAGCTTGTGGCTTAAGCAAGAACTTTATTCAAATGTTCCTGGCTCGTTTAGGTGTGGGTGCAGGTGAAGCAGCATTATCCCCGGCATTTTATTCCATCGTGGCGGATTTATTCCCGAAAGAAAAATTAGGCCGTGCGTTAGGTCTGTATGCGATTGGTGCATTCATTGGTTCGGGTCTGGCATTTTTAATCGGCGGTTATGTCATCGGTTTACTGAAAGATGTGGATCAAATTATCCTACCGGTCATTGGTCAAGTGAAAACCTGGCAACTTACCTTTATGATTGTCGGTTTACCGGGTGTTTTACTAGCGCTGGTGATGATTCTGACCATCAAAGAACCCACCCGTAAAGGTTTGAAAATGGGTCAGGACGGAGTTGTCGTTAAAGCCTCATTCGCCAACTCGATCGCGTTTATCAAAACCCATAAAAAGACCTTTTTCTGTCACTTCATCGGTTTTTCTTTCTATACCATGATGCTGTATTCACTATTGGGTTGGGCACCTGCCTACTACATGCGCCATTTTGGCTTAACCGCGAGTGAAACAGGTTATATCTTGGGTACGATTATTCTAGTAGCAAACACTTCAGGTGCATTATTCTGTGGCTGGCTCATCGACTTCTTCTCGAAAAAAGGTTATAGCGATGCTGCGATCCGTAGCGGGATGATTGGTTGTGCAGCCCTGATTATTCCGAGTGTCTTGTTTACTCAAGTCGATAATATGCAGCTGTCATTTGCCTTGATCTTTGTGGCGATGTTCTTCTCAACCTTCCCGATTCCAGCATCAGCTGCAGCCACACAAATGCTGACACCAAACCAGTTACGTGCTCAGGTGTCGGCAAAATTCCTGCTGATCTCTAACCTGATCGCTCTTGGTGTCGGGACAACCGCAGTTGCCCTAATTACGGATAAGTATTTCCAAAACACCTTGTTAGTCGGCAATTCAATTTCGATTGTGAATGCCGTTGCAGGTGTACTGGGCGTATTCTTGCTGTATAAAGGTTGCCAATACTACCGTGAAAGTATGCAGCACGAAAAATTAAATTAAGCGGTACACAAAAGAATTAAATCGATTTAAATAACACCCTGAGTGGCGGATTTATGATCCAAATCGAAGGGTGTTTTTATTTGGCTGGGCTGCTCTGCATCATCCGTCTACCGATGATCCTTCCTTGAATCGGCGTGATTTTCTTATGATTCGATAGTTATAAGAAACTTTATTTTTCACACAGCAAAATTTATACTAAAGTCTTAGACATGGCAGACGTTCTTATTGTTGTTGCACCTGATAAAAATAAAATAAAAACCTCTTCACCTCAGCAACACTTCTTTCTTATACACAATAAGTCGACCTGTTCATGCGGTTCTCTACATCAAAGGTCAATCATGAACACTCCAGCTGATGCTCGGTTATGGAATAGATTTTTTCTATTCTGTTTGCTCAATAATATGTTCCTCTTCATTTTTTACTTTGCCCAGACCGCCATTCTGCCGGTCTATATTGTGAATGAGCTCGGTGGAAGCATTGCCCAAGCAGGGCTAGCCATGACTTTATTTATGGCTTCCTCAATTGCCGTTCGCCCATTCAGTGGTCTGATCATTGAAAAATTTGGCAAGAAAAAAACCTTTTTTGTTTCTGAGCTCGCCTTCTGTCTTTTTGCTTTTATCTATTTGCTGGCAGATGACCTGACCACGTTACTGATTATCCGCTTTTTGCATGGGATCTGGTTCAGTATTCTAACTACTGTGTGTGTCCCGATCGCGAATGACTATATCCCTGAACAACGCAAAGGCGAAGGCATGGGATACTTCGTCATGTCGATTAATTTAGGATTGGTGTTGGGGCCATTACTAGGCTTGAGTTTTATTAGTCTACTTGGCTACTCAACCCTTACCTTATTGCTTGCAGCTGTGATCTGTTTAGGCTTTGTCTGCTGTCTGATGATCCCGATTAAAGAAACACCTAAACGAGAGCAAGTAACAAAAGAAAAGCTGTCTATCCACGATTTTGTAGAAAAGCGTGCCCTCCCGGCTTCATTGATGGTGCTGTTTGCGGGTTTTAGCTATTCCAGTATTATGGCTTTCATCTCAACTTTTGCCGAATCCAAGCATTTATTGAGTTATGCCGGTTTGTTCTTCTTAGTGTTTGCCATTTCAATGATCAGTGTGCGGCCTTTCACCGGACGGTTGTATGATCGCAAAGGTCCCAATCTGATCGTTTATCCATCTATGGTCTTTTTTGCGATTGGGCTGGCAATTCTCAGTCAGATGGAAACACTCACGGGCTTATTGATTAGTGCCATTTTCGTCGGTGTTGGTTTTGGTTCTGTACAACCGTGTCTGCAAACCCTGGCCATTCAGCGCTCACCCAAAAATCGTATTGGGCATAGCACCTCGACTTTCTTTACCTGTTACGATACCGGGATTGCCTTAGGTTCAATTCTACTCGGATTAGTGATTGCAAAGTTTAACTATGAAGTGATGTACCTGCTCTGTGCCGGACTAACACTGGGTAGTCTATTGTTCTATAAATTTGTAGTGGATCAACAAAAGGCTGTCGCTTGATTTCCTAAACACAGGTTTCATCTTTAGCAAGATCAAAGCAATGCAATAAAAAAGCCTATCTAATTAAGATAGGCTTTTTGCTTAACAACCTGTCAATTTTTCGGGCTGCGGTTTTTCATCGGGAAAGAAAGTTGGACGTAATTTTACGCCGACACTATTACCGATAAATGCAAATACCAACCAGAGCCAGCCGTGCAAACTGCCTGAAGCAATACCGCTAAAATAAGCACCAATATTACAGCCATAGGCCAATCGCGCACCATAGCCTAATAACAAACCGCCCAAAATGGCCGCCATTAAAGAACGTTTTGGAATATTGAAATTCGGTGCAAATTTACCGGCCAAACTGGCAGCCAATAAGGCACCGAGCATGATGCCAAAATTCATCATGGAGGTAATATCAAACCATAAGGATTGCGCCAAAGCTTTGGCATTCCCCGGTTGCTGCCAATAAGCCCAGCCCGAAACATCCAGCCCCAACCACACAGCTGGTTTCGCAGCCCATACCGCAAGCGCAGAGGTCACTCCCCAAGGACGGCCAGCCAAAGCCAGCGTTGCAAAGTTGAGCAATGTAAGCAGAACACCGCCCCAAATTAAAGGCCAAGGTCCACGTAGGAAACGCGTCCAACCTTCAGCTTGATTTTGCGGTTCAGTTTCCAAACTGCCATGACGTTTCTTTTCGAAATAAATACTCAACCAGGCGATCAAAGCAAAAATCGTGAAGCTCAAGGCTAAAGCTGGAACGACACCAAAACTTTTAACGAGCGAGATCGGTTCTAAATGAGGCAGATTAAACCACCAATCAATATGCGAAGTGGCAATCAGCGAACCGATACAGAAAAACAGTAACGTCACCAGCATGCGTGCGCTGCCCCCACCAACTGTATATAAAGTACCTGAAGCACATCCACCACCCAACTGCATACCGATGCCAAAAATAAATGCACCAATCATGACAGACATGGAAACAGGATTTACATTCCCTTTGACCGGATGACCAAACAACTCACCAGCACCCAGAGCAGGAAAAAACAGTAATACGGCTAGCGCTAACATGATCATTTGTGCCCGTAGCCCACGCCCTCGACGTTCTTTAATAAACACCCGCCAGCTTGAAGTGAAACCAAACGATGCATGATAGAGCGTCATCCCCAATGCTCCGCCAATCAGGAACAAGAGCGCTTGGTTTAAACTTACGATTTGATAAGTAGCAACACTACCCGCCAGAATTAAAAATAAAGCAATCCAGACCGATACATTTGATCGTTCTAATGGTGCAGCAATAGCAGACATGAGAGATAGAAAATAGCACTAAAGTGGTGCTATTTTACGTGATAAATCACGCAAAACGATTTGCAAAACCATATATTATGTTTTTTATCATTAGGTATATCTGATTAAATATATTAGTTAAACTGATTTAAATAGTGTTATTTATTCATCCTTTGTGATGTATGACAAGTTTTTTTGATGCCCTAAACCGAATCCAAAATAAAAAAGCATCAACCTGGTTGATGCTTTTTCTGATCAAATCAGCGACTAAACCTTTTCAATCTGCTCAGTTTCTTCATCACGCATAATGCTCAGACTGGCAAATGGATCGACAGCTTGCTGGCTATCATCCTCAACGTTATCCTTGTTCAGTTTGATCTGTAAACGGACTGCATTGGCAGAGTCTGCGTTACGGATCGCTTCCTCATCCGTAATAGCATCTTTTTGGTACAAATCAAATAAAGCTTGGTCAAAGGTCTGCATACCCAGTTCACGTGATTTTGCCATGATTTCTTTGAGGACGTGGAACTGGCCTTTCAGGATATTTTCCGACATCAGTGGTGTATTAATCATGATTTCCACTGCCGCACGACGTCCTTTACCATCTTTGGTGCGGATCAAACGCTGCGAAATAATCGCTTTCATATTGGCTGATAAATCCATCAACAATTGATTACGACGCTCTTCCGGGAAGAAGTTGATAATACGGTCCAAAGCCTGGTTGGCATTGTTGGCATGCAAGGTGGCAAGACATAAGTGTCCGGTTTCTGCAAAGGCAATGGCATGTTCCATGGTTTCTGTATCACGAATCTCACCAATCAGGATTACATCAGGAGCCTGACGCAGGGTGTTTTTCAGGGCATTGTGCCAAGAGTGACAATCCACGCCCACTTCACGATGCGTAATCATGGATTTTTTATGCTTGTGTACATATTCCACTGGATCTTCTACAGTAATGATATGCCCTGCAGAATTTTCATTACGGTGGTCAATCATTGCCGCCAGAGATGTAGATTTACCTGATCCTGTTCCGCCTACCATCAGAACCAGACCACGCTTGGTCATGATGATGTCTTTTAACACTTCAGGTAATTTCAGACTTTCAAATTTTGGAATATCCGCCGTAATGGTACGGATAACCATGCCGACATTTTGCTGCTGAATAAACACATTGACACGAAAACGGGAAACATCTGGAACAGAAATCGCAAAGTTACATTCAAAGTCACGTTCAAACTCTTGACGCTGTTTGTCGTTCATTAAACTGTAGGCAAAGATTTTGGTCTGTTCAGGAACAAGTGGTTGCTGGCTGACCTGTTTCATTAAACCCTGATGCTTGATACTCGGAGGAAAGTCCGCAGTGATGAACAAATCTGAGCCACCGAATTCAACCACTTTGGTCAGCATATGGAACATATATCGGCGAGCTTCTTCGAGCTTTTCAGGACTAAACATTGTTTTTATTCCAGCTAAAAAATTAATTTTATGTGGGTGTTAAAAAAATTACTACAAAAAAACAACGATAAAACAACAACATATTTTAGAGATTTTATTAAATAAAAATCATTTTATTATTTTTCTGTGATTCGATTTACATAAAAATCATCTAAATAGCGCCTAACACGCTATTCAGATGATGAAAAATTAAGCTCAAGCCAATGGCTCTAAACATTGCTGACGCATGTGTACAGCAATATCAGTCAATAACTGTTCAGTTTTTTCCCACCCCAGACAGCCATCGGTTACCGATTGCCCATATTGCATATCAGATGAAATTTTCTGCTGGCCATCGACCAAATGACTTTCTAGCATAACCCCGCGGACATGGGTTTGTTCACGTTCCGCAATAATCGTGCGTAGTACTTCAGGTTGCAATAATGGATTCTTGGCACTGTTTCCGTGGGAACAGTCAATCATTAACGCTGGAAGTTGTGTTTTGCATTGGCTTCTCATTTTCTCAATTTCACTGCATTGATAATTTGGCCCAGTATTGGAGCCACGTAAAATCAAGTGTGGTAGAGGATTTCCATTGCTGTGTAAAACACTCGGCAAACCTTGTTGGCTCATACCTAAAAATTGATGGGCATTTTGTGCGGATTGAATGGCATCTAAAGCGATCTGGATTGAGCCATCTGTACCATTCTTAAAGCCGATACTATACGGCATATGGCTGGAGATCTCACGGTGGATTTGAGATTCACTGGTTCTCGCCCCGATTGCGCCCCAAGCCAACAAATCATCAAAATAGCCCGTCGCCAATGGACTTAAAATTTCGCTGGCAATCGGCAAACCCATTTCAATGAATTGTAAATACAGTTGACGAGATTGCTGTAACCCATGCTGCAAATCAGATGAGCCATCCAGATGAGGATCATACAAAAATCCTTTCCAACCGATCGTGGTTCGTGGTTTTTCAATATAGGCACGCATCACGAGAAAAATCTGGTCATTGAGCTCAATTTGTAATTGTTTTAATTTTTCAGCGTATTCCAGCACAGCTTCAGGATCATGAATGGAACATGGTCCGGTAATCACCAGTAGGCGTGAATCTTTTCCGCCCAGAATATTCTGGATCGTCTGGCGGTGCTGTGCAATCTGTTCGGCCAGGGTGGCTGATAACGGATATTGTTGTTTCAGTTGATGCGGCGTACTAAGCAGTACTTCGGTGTTGGATGGAGAGATAAGCGCAGAATTTACAGCATTCATGAAAGTTTCCTTCGGACGTTTCAGGTCGTCCGCATATTTATTTAATCGTCTTGGGTCTATTTGGTGTGGTCTTGGTCATCCAGTTAAAACCATAAAAATTGCTAAAATATGAATAAGATAATCTGTTCATTACAGATTCCTCGTATTTTACTTAAACGCTAGACATAAAAAAAACCTGACCGGGTTGCCGATCAGGTTTTCTAGACTCAAGATGGGCAACCTTTTCTTTGCCCGAACACACTCAGGCAATCATCTAAACTGCCAAAAATAAAAATAAGCGTGTGACATTACAGGTTGCTTGCGCATCTTGAGTTCAAGTATTTAGTTAAATTCAGTTTTCTAAAATACGACGAGTTTGCGGCTTTGACAAGACAGATGGATATAAAAATCCATTTTTTATCCCATTCAAGTCGATTACGTATACAATATTCCCATTTTTTCACCTCCCAATCACGGCGTAACTCGCAAATAAGTGGCCGTTCAGAATCAAGACCTTTCACCTAAGCAGCGTCTTATTAGGTATAGACTCATTTCATTTTTCTGGGATAAAAGCAAAATTCATCACATCCCAAATATATTTTGCAAAATGTATTTTAAAAACTCTTTAAAATGCTATTTTTCATCTTAAGTGCATTACCAAACATTACAATCGCTCAAGTACATGCACATGTTATCTTTAGAGAAAATCGCTCGATCAGCATGAAAATAATTTAAAATGACCAATAAAAAACAGGTGTATTGTTTATTTATGTCGATGACTGCTTTAAGCCTGTGGGGCTGTTCATTACCTGAGAATCAGGCACAACCTGAGCCTCCAATTGCTGTATTGGCGGATCATTGGCTGGATTCACCGCATGTAGATGAATATCTCACTCGACAACTGACGGCTTATACTTCGCTCGACGATGCTTTTTTAAGTATTGCTTCACGGATTTATTTGATCCGGCACGCCAAACAACATCTCGATTTACAATATTACATCTGGAAAAATGATTTTATTGGTCAGTTGATGCTGGCGGAACTGTTAAAGGCCGCGGATCGCGGGGTAAAAATCCGGCTGTTACTGGATGATCAGAATGAAACTCAACTGGATCATGTATTGAGGGCACTGGCACAGCATCCAAATTTTCAAATCAAACTATTTAATCCATATATGGGCCGCCGTTTCCGGGCTTATGATTATCTGTTCCGGTTTGAACATGCCAATCGCCGTATGCATAACAAGCTGATTATTGCCGATGGGGCCATTGCGGTAACGGGTGGGCGTAATATCAGCAGTGAATATTTTGATGCGAGTTATGATTTCCAGTTTGCCGATATGGATATTCTGTTTTATGGCACGGCTGTACATATGGCCAATCAGGTTTTTCGCGAGTTCTGGAATGATCCCCTGAGTTATTCAGTGCAACAATGGCTGGAAATGGATGATTCGATGGCAATTGAAAAACTGCGTGCTGAATATACCTCCTTATTAGAAAAGCCTCATGCCACCAATGAGCAGCTCAAAAAAGCCGAAAAACGCTTAGCGGTGAGACTGAAAAGTCAGAATTTACGTTGGGCCAAAGCCCATTTTGTGGCTGACTCACCTGAAAAAATACGTGGCCAGGCACAGGATCAACAGCTGATCTACCATCAAATGATTGAGTTGATGGGCTTTCCAGCACAGCATATGGAGCTGGTTTCCGCGTATTTTGTGCCCACTGAATTCGGCACACAATATTTAAGCCAGTTCGCCAAGAGTGGTGTCAAAATTCGCGTACTCACCAATTCATTTATGGCCAATGATGTTGCTGTCGTTCATGCTTATTACCAGCAATACCGAATTGAACTGCTTAAAAATGGCGTTGAACTCTATGAGTTCAAACATGTGCTGAAAAGAAATAAACGCAGCTGGTATGAAATCGCCACGGGTCATGTTATTCCCCCCAAAAATAAGAACAGTTCCAGCCTGCACGCCAAATTTTTTGATGTAGATGGTAAGGTATTCATTGGTTCCTTTAATTTTGATCCACGGTCGGCGCATTTAAACACCGAAGTTGGTTTAGTCGTTGAATCAGACGAATTGCAAAAGCAGATTAGTCAAAATCTGGATCATCAATTGCCTAAAATTGCCTATCAGGTGAAGCTGAATGAACAAGGTGAACTGATCTGGCTAGAACAAAAACCAGATGGTCAGGTTAAGGTTCATCAACAGGAACCAGAAATGACTGCATTCCAGCGCTGGATCATGATTCTGGTGAGCTATCTACCTTTTGAGTGGATGATGTAATTAAAACTCTCAAAGCTGCATTTCCTGCCATATAAATAAAGAAAATTAAATATTTTTAGTTCCTGCTAAACGCTTCTAGAATACCGTTGTTTAATTCCTGCAACTCCTCTTGCAATTTGTCGATTTCAGTGCCCATTTACTTTGGGCGAATCCTTTACTAGCCTAGATAACTTGCAAAATAGCTGGAAGCTCTGAGTAGATTTTTTGGAAAATGATTTTCTAAATTAGCTTTTGGAACTTAAATCGGATTAAGCAATGCATAGTCATCAATTGAATGATTATGAAAGGATTAGACAGCCTTCTTTCATTGTTCAAGCCTACTTTTATTGACTAGACTTATTCATCCGAACAACACATGGATTCTGTACAGGCTTTGAGTCCAGACAGGGATTTCTTCCACATGCTGCTGCATATGCACTGAGTAATAAGTGTGACTCAATTTATCGGACTTTGAAAATAAAGGTTAACTTGTCGTTATAGCAAATCGATTTGCTGGAAAAAATCGGCGTAGCTTTGTGCCTTTTTTTCTAGTGCCAGTGGATAAGCTCGTGATGAGGATGGCATACGGAACAATTGCAACTCACGGTCGGCGTAAAATGCTGTACTTGGCTGACCGATCGTGGGCTTGATAGTTCCTTGCGGCAATTGTTGCATGAGCGTATCGGTTGCTTTATCCCCCGTTGTCATGAGTGCGTGGCAATATGGAATCTGCTGTAGTAAATTTTCGATATTGGTCGGTGTCACAACCTGCAAAAACTGATCGGCTGCATTTCCCTTCAAACGTTTAATCTGATAAGCCGTATCAAAAATCGCAATTCCTTTTTCAGACAAAAAATCTCGAAGCAACGCTTCACGGAATTTTTTATGCGAGAGATCAAGAAAATGGTCTTTATTGTCAAAAAAAACCAGACCAAAAATCCGCCACATATCATTCTGGAAATTAGGATAATAAAATGGCATTTTCCAGCGTTCAGCGGGAGGTGGAAAACTCCCCAGCATCAACAAACGGGCATTCGCGGGCAAGAAAGGCGCTAAAGGATGGGTTTCAATCACCAACTTAGACATTTTAAATCCTTAGACAACAATTTAAATGAGTTTATCGCCTTTTTTCAACATGCCACTTGTCAAATTGTTACGCCCTGTACAAACATGCATAGAGCTTGAACAAACTCGGTATTTTAATGTTTACAGCCAGGTCAGTAATTCAGGTCGGATGGCTTTAATAAAATGATGCTCATTTAAACTGAGTAATTGCGGTTGATCCCCCACCAAACGCAGGCTGGTGATG
The DNA here is from genome assembly GCF_035916735.1 of Acinetobacter minutum. Taxonomy (NCBI): domain Bacteria; kingdom Pseudomonadati; phylum Pseudomonadota; class Gammaproteobacteria; order Moraxellales; family Moraxellaceae; genus Acinetobacter; species Acinetobacter minutum. The sequence continues at coordinate 19,813 of NZ_JAQIHG010000017.1, read as the reverse complement.
CTGGTGTTGGTAATTGCCCAGTTTAATGCAAAGGTTTTTTCAGGACTCAAGCCCAGAATACTTCCGGTCGCAACTGAAATCACGCCTCCTGAAGTGAAAATGACTGCATAACGAGGCTTGCTCTGTTGCAGCGTCGTACAGAGTTGTTGAAGTGCATTTTCCACTCGATGCTTGAAATGAGGCCAAGACTCATCATACTCATGGTGATATGCACCTCCTGTCCAGCGTTGAATGGCTCCTTCAAAAAATTTTGCCAGATAATCACGTGGATTCGTGGCTTGTGCGACATCGGCTTTGAGCAATTCGGGTTGCTGGAAGCGCGGTTCATAGCGAGCAAAAACCTGCTCATGGTTAAATTCGTTCCATTCTGGTCGAATCTGAATTTCAGCTTCAGGGAAACATTCTTCCAATGCTATTTGCGCCGTCTGCTGATGACGTTGCATGCCTCCTGAAATTACAAACGGTGTTTCTTTTAAAATCTGGTTGAAGTACTGACCCAATAACTTGGCCTGTAATTCTCCATTGGGAGAAAGTTGATCATAACTCTCCGCACCAAATGAAGCCTGGCCATGGCGTACCAAATAAATTGTGGTCATGGTTTTAAAATACCTTGTAGTTTTTGCTTATAGCGCTGCGCTAGTTCATGGTCTTTTAATTTATGTTGTGCGATGAGTTTTAAGGCACGTACATGTAAAGCCTGCACCACCATCCAGAAGTTTTTAACCGCTGGATTAGCACTATGTTTATGGAAATAACGATAGTAAATCTGTTGGGTCACTACGGCTAAACGGAACAGACCAAAAACTTCATAGAAGGTCCAGTTTTCAGGGGATAAACCGGTTTTTTCCAGATAGTACTCAACCACCTGTTTGCGAGTGAACATCCCGGCCATATGAGTGGGCTGACGCCGCGTCGATTTAAAAATCATGTTATCCGTCGGCTCTACCCAATACGCAAGCGCTGTACCCAATTCCATAAGCGGATCGCCCAAAGTGGCCATTTCCCAGTCCAACACTCCAATAATTTCTGTCGGTTGTTGTGGGTCTAAGATCAGATTATCAAAACGCCAATCATTATGGATTAGGCAAGTGGTAGATTGCTGAGGTAAGTTTTCAAATAGCCATTTACGGACAAATTTAAAAGAAGGTACATTTAAGGTACGGGCTTTGGTGTAACGGCGATCCCAGGCTTCTAACTGGTTTCGGCAATAATTTTGGCCATCACCAAAGTTTTCTAAAGCTGTACCCTGATAAGGAACCTGGTGCAGCTGAATAAGCTTGTCCAACATGTTCACGCAAAGTTGATGGACCTGTTTTTCAGAAAAGTTTAACTCTGGTGGTAACTTACTACGCAGAATGATGCCTTTAATCCGCTTCATAATGTAGAAATCACAACCAATGACGCTGTGATCCTGACATACGGCAATCATTTCCGGTACAACCGGGTAAAAATCGGCAAGGTTTTTCTGGATCTGGAATTCACGCACGACATCATGTGCCCTATTGATTTTATGTCCTTTAGGAGGACGTCGTAACACCAAGTCAATATTTTCGTATCGTAGGCGGTAGGTCCAATTGGATTTCCCTCCAGAGTATTGGGTGACAATAGCCTCACCCTGCAAATCAATGCCTTGTGTTTTTAGCCACTGCTCGACTGCTAAAATATCGAGTTCTTCTCCAGGACGTATTTTGCCGCCTACATCAATCAGTGACATATTGATATCCTTGTTTTTGGTTTGTTTCTTTGTATTGCAACATTTTGCCAGCTCATTTTTATTCTTGCTATTAGATTTTTAAGTTGTTTTTGGATTTTATTTTAAATTATTTTTTAGTTTGCTTAGGCTATTTTTACTCATAAAACACTGCGCCTTTACATGGGGCTGAATTTTGAGCTATGCTATTTAAAATTAGTTACCCTAGTTAACCATCTAAAAAATGATCTCTCCTGAACCGACTTTCCGGGCTTTATTATTACGTAGCGCCCGTTTATTCAGCGATGAAATTAATCTCATTTTGCAGCCTCATCAGCTTAATTACTCGCTATGGCAAGTGATGTATGTCATTTCTCGACATCCAGACTGCACCTCGATTGAAATTGCATATTATTTGAATGTTTCCAAACCCTCAATCGCCAAACGTATTCATACCCTGCAACAGTTGGGTCTGGTGGGCTTACAAGAAGCTACAGACAGGCGTGAAAAAAAGCTGAGACTTTCAGATCACGGCGAGGTGCTCTATACGACCTGCTCCGTCTCGATTCAACAGCTAGAAAACTCGCTGTTAACACATTTAACCACTCAGCAAGTGGAGAACAGCAAAGCAAGTTTTGAAATTCTGATCCAAGCCTTATTATCCTTCAAGGCGGATAACCCATGACTGTCACCTCCTCTTCTCCCACTTTATGGTCACGAAATTTTCTTTTGATCAGTGCGATCAATTTCCAATTGGTCCTCATTTTTTATTTTCTAGTGGTTGTAATTGTAGGATATGCCGTACATGAGCTGGGGGCATCCACTGCACAAGCAGGTTTAATTTCAGGCCTGTTTATTATTGGTACACTGCTCGGACGTTTATTGATTGCACAATTCTTACAGTATTTGGGCTATAGAACGACACTGCTGTTGGGCTTAGTGGGATTCCTGCTAAGTTCAGGTCTCTATTTTATTCATGCAGGTGTCACGTTCCTGCTGGCTGTACGCATGCTGCATGGCTTTACGATGGGGATTGCTTCAACCGTTTTAGGCACCTTAATTGCACAAACTATTCCCGCTGCACGACGTGGCGAAGGAATCGGTTATTACAGTATGAGTAGTACCTTAGGAACAGCTATCGGTCCATTTCTGGCCATTTGGATGAGCCTACATGTGTCTTATTCCGTGATTTTCGGCTTATCCAGTATGTTAGCTTTTAACTGCTTGACCTGTGGTATATTGATCAAAGTGACACCTCATACACATGCCAATCAAGCAACAATATCACCTCTAAAGACTGAAAAGCAGCCATGGTTTGCCCAGTTCTTAGAACCAAAAGCTTTACCGATTGCATGGATTGTTCTCATCACTGCGACCTGTTATTCAGGTGTGCTGTCTTTTATTCATTTTTATGCACAGAACCTCAAACTTGAAGAAGCTGCATCGGTCTTCTTTTTGATGTATGCCATTGCGATTTTACTTTCTCGACCATTGACAGGTAAGCTGGTCGACCGTCGTGGTGAAAATGTAGTGATGTACCCTGCCTTGCTGATTTTTTCTGTCGCTTTGTTATTACTGAGTCAGGTACAGCAGGCGTGGATGTTATTATTCTGTGCAGGGTTGTTAGGCCTAGGCTTTGGTAATATTCAATCCGTCTGTCAGACGATTGCCGTGAAAAGTACCTCATTACAACGTATGGGTTTAGCCACGTCAACTTTCTTTATTTTTCTGGATGCCGGATTAGGTTTTGGCCCGTTTGTACTTGGTAAATTGTTAAATTTCATCAGCTATAGCCAATTGTATTTAGCCTCTGGCGTGATGGCGCTGATTTGTCTCGGCTTTTATTATGTTCTACATGGTAAACACACTCGTCTTTCATCCCACTAGAACGGTCATAATAGATGTGTTTAATCATTAAAAAGCCCATCGAACCTTCTTTTAAGTTAATGAGCTTTTTAAGCTGCGTAGAATAATTTTGACAACTTATTGGAACACTTTAAAGCGTTCCGCATCATCCATAAAACTCTTTTCCCCTGCTGGTGCTTCAATTGAACCAAAGACCAATTGTGCACGTAATTTCCAGTTCGCCGGCACATTCCATGTGGCTTGTACTTTTTCATCAACCAATGGATTATAGTGCTGCAAAGAAGCACCTATCCCGATTGTACTTAAGGCCGTCCACGTCGCAAATTGGGCAATCCCCGTAGAATGTTCAGACCAGACCGGGAAATTATCGGCATACAGTGGAAACTGCTGTTGCATGCTCTTCACGACATCCTGATCTTCAAAGAACAAGACTGTACCGAAACCTGCAGCAAAACTGTCAATTTTTGCACTGGTTTTTGCAGCCGCCTCTTTATCTTTGGCAAATGCTTTAAGTGCATCTTTGACGATATTCCAAAATTTTTGATGTTGATCATTAAACAGAATGACCGCACGTGAGGATTGTGAATTAAAGGCCGAGGGGCTGAGTTTGATTGTATTTTGAATAAATTCAGTTAATTGTTCTGGAGTTTGTTTTACATGCTTACCAATCGCATAAATGCTACGGCGTTTTTCAATTATTTCTAAAAAGTGGTTTGACATTTTTATACTCCCTTTGATATTTACCCGAGAAATTTGTTAACAGTAGATTTTATTGACAAGTAAAACTAAACAAAACGTCAAAATTTATTTCATTTGGTTTTCTTTTTACTTTAGCTGATTAGGACGTTGATTTTGTATAAAATTTGATAAGTTTTTGAATGTGAGATTATTTTCTATTTAAAAATCAATGTATGCTTAGGCTATTTTTAGACAATAAAAATGTCAGCCGCTTTGACTGACATTTTCCTGCGGTTATTAGAATTTGCTCAGAAGCACTTGTTCGCTAAGTTGACCTTTCCAGAAATCACGTAAAGTCGGTAAATAGAATTTTTCGCCCAATTCAACCAACTCAGCATCGATTAATGCATGAATTTCGTGCATAAATAGGTAATCTAGCTGTAACGTTGTTAATTGCGGTTGCGTCTGAGTCAGCTCTTTACGTTTAAGTTGGGCACGCTTTACCAATTGATCAGCGAATTCTTTATCCTTATACTGTTTCAATGCATTCAAACGTAACTCAATTACTCCCCACCCACTCAGCAGTAATTTGAAACATTCAAAATCTTCGCTTGTTGATTCCCAGGTCATTTGTTCCAGATTTTCATCCTGAGGCAAGACCGGAAGCAGCAGCTCCATAACACTCGGAAAAATCTTCTTAAAATTCAGGATAAATTTAACAGGATGCTCACCCGGATAATCCTTAAATTGAACTTGTTTCTGAACATCCGTTAAATAAATATCAAGCATAGTACATCATCAGCAGTTAGTTTCTGCCGGTATTGTACGCATTTATCCCGGAGATAAAAACCACTGATGATGATTCCGATCATTTACTGTTTATTTCGTATTGGGAGCAACCATTTTTTCAGGACGTACAACTTCATCAAATTGCTCTGGCGTTACTAGCTCTAATGCCACAGCAACCTCTTTGAGAGTTTTACCTTCTCTATAGGCCGTTTTGGCAACTTTAGCGGCATTTTCGTATCCAATTACCGGATTGAGTGCAGTCACTAACATCAAGGAATTATGCAGGAAGTGGTCGATCTTCTCACGATGCGGTTGAATGCCCACCGCACAATGTTCATTAAAGCTATTGCTGGCATCTCCCAAAAGTTGAATGGATTGCAACAAGTTATAGGCAATCACCGGCATAAACACATTCAGCTCAAAATTACCTGAAGCTCCAGCGATATTGATCGTCGTATCATTGCCCATCACCTGAGCAACCACCATGGTCATCGCTTCACTTTGTGTCGGATTAACTTTACCAGGCATGATGCTTGAACCTGGCTCATTTTCCGGGATATACAACTCTCCCAGACCACAGCGTGGGCCACTGGCCAGCCAGCGCACATCATTAGCTATTTTATTTAAACTCGCAGCCAAGGTTTTTAATGCTCCCGAGGCAAAAACCGCCGCATCACGTCCTGCTAAAGCTTCAAATTTATTTGGCGCAGTGACAAAAGGCAGTCCTGTCAGTTCAGCCAAACATTGGGCAGCTCGATCTGCATATTGTGGATGCGCATTAAGGCCTGTGCCCACAGCCGTTCCACCCAATGGCAACTCATAGAGTCCGGTCAAGGCTTGATGGAGACGCTTTAATCCATGATCAAGTTGTGATACATAACCACTAAATTCTTGTCCCAAGGTTAACGGCGTTGCATCCTGTAAATGGGTTCGACCGATTTTGACAATCCCCTGAAACTGCTCTGATTTGGCCTGCAGAGTATCGCGTAATCTTTCTACCGCAGGAATAAGCAGTTCATTCATTTGTAAACAGGCAGCGACATGAATTGCTGTCGGAAATGAGTCATTGGTGGACTGGGCTCGGTTTACATGATCATTAGGATGAACTGGATGCTGAGCTCCCAAGGGATGACCTAATTTCTGGTTGGCAATATTCGCAATCACTTCGTTACAGTTCATATTGCTTTGCGTACCAGAACCCGTTTGCCAAACGACTAACGGGAATTGTGCATCCCACTGCCCTTCAATCACCTCATCCGCGGCCTCAACAATATAACCTGAAATATCCTGTGTAATTTGCCCCAACTCAACATTGGTTAAGGCAGCCGCTTTCTTGACCAGCCCCATGGCACGGATCATGGTACGCGGTAAGCGTTCCTGACCAATTTTGAAATTTTGCAGACTACGTTGAGTTTGAGCTCCCCATAAAGCCTCACTTGGGACAGCCACTTCACCCATCGTGTCATGTTCAATTCGAGTTTGCATGTTCATAACCTCTCTTCATTATTAATATTGTCTGGGTTGGTTTCTCATGATTATTTTTATGATGATTGGTGACGTGACTGTTTTAATCCATGCTTTGGAACTACTAACGCCCTTGTAAAACATTTTGATAGAAACGCCATTCATCACCAATCATTTGCTGCAAGCTACGCTGAGGTTTCCAATGTAAAACCGTGTGGGCTTTGCCAGTAGTGCCACCCAACTGGTCGAACTCCTGGTGTTTATCAGGTGCAATTAAAGTTTTAATTGGGGATTGGGTTTGCTGTTCAATCACTTTCAATAATTGTTGAATTGATGTTATCTCATCACGACAAATATTAAATGCTTCACAGACATTATATTGTGTTTGTAACCAGAGCAAACTTGCGCTAATGGCATCCGCAACATCTAAGACATGGATAAAACTACGCTCTACTGTATGATCCTTGGTCTGCGCCTGATGTTGTAGTTCGAGAGCATCTCGTTGCATGGCAGCGACCTGCAGTGCTAAAGGCACAATATTTTTGGGTAAGGGGGGAATATTTTCGCCCAAAATACCATGTTCAAATGCACCGACCACATTACTCAGACGCAAGATGGCAATTTTCCATTCATTATCTGTTTTGAAGGTATCCTGAATGATGGTTTCGATCATTTGTTGCGATCGGACATACGGATTTGGATAGGTGTAATCAAACGGTTCATATTCTTCTAAATTGAGTGAAGACTTGCCATAAACCGCCAGACTAGAAAGATGTACCAAGGTACGAACGCCCGTACGCTGCATGGCACGTAACAAGCTCATGATACAACTGACATTGTCATTATAATATTCGAGTGGTTTTAGACTGGATTCATGCAGGGATTTAAAACCAGCAGTATGTATAACCGCTTCGATAGAATACTGTTCAAAAACTTTATTTAAGGCAGGTGTATTACGTAGATCCACTTTGACAAAAGGAACATACATGCCAGAAATATATTCTAAGCGTTCCAGTGTCTGTAAATTAGCATTTGATAAATTATCGACCAATACAACTTCGTGCCCTTGAGCCATCAAGCTTAAAGCCACGTGTGAGCCGATAAAGCCTAAACCACCAGTCACTAAAATCATTGTATACTACCTTCTTGTTATAAAGTCTGAATGTTTACTTCATTCCACCGGCGCATCTCTCAAGTGAATTTTCAATGAGTACCTTACTGTTAATTACCGCTGCTCCCACTTCGATACATGCTTGGCATGCTTTCAGTCTAGCGCAAGCGCTAAAGAATAAAAATGAGGATTTTCGTGTTTTCTTTTATCAAGATGGCGTCACAGTGGCAAACCAATTGCAATGGGTGCCTGACGACCAGCGCAATCTGACTCAAGCATGGCAAAGTCTCGATATTCGCTTACCAGTCTGTGTCAGTGCAGCGCTTGCACGTGGTATTACCGATCAGGACAATGCTCTGCGTCACCAGCTCCTGCACCACAACCTGGCCGATGGATTTGAACTGGTCGGTTTGGGCGAGCTAGCAGATGCAACTCAGACCGCCACACGTGTGGTTCAATTTTAAAAACATCTATTTCTCATTTTTAAATATGTTATCGCTTGCAGAAGGCGGCTCTTATGAAAACTGTTCTTGTCATTCTTACTCAGGCCAACCTGACCAGCTTACAGGTGAATGAAAGTCTCTCCGCTAGTATGGTTCTAGCCACCTTCGGTTGTGAAGTGAAAATCCTGCTACTTGATGCAGCCTTAAGCTTATTGAAATCTGATCTTGCATTTGACCGTTTAAAGCACGCTTTTAAAGTGGCTTCAAATATGGTCGATAGTTTCGAGTTTTATGATTTAACACCAATTTGGGTAGAAACAAAACATCAGCAGCATCCCTTCGTGACTATGGCTGAACAAAAAATCGAGTTCGTCGAACTCAACACGAATTTGATCCAATCTTTTGACCACGTCCTCTATTGGTAAAACAGGATATATCATGTCTGAAGCAAGTTTGTTTTTACTGCAAAGTCGTTTTGCCGATACTCCATTGATGCTTGATCGCATTCGACAAATGTCTGGTCCAGGCGACCAGATCCTATTAATGGGTGAAGCGGTGCTATTTGTTGGTGATGCACACATGAATGACTTAGCTATTTCAATTTTAGCCACCGATGCTGAAATCTTAGTACAGGACCTTCCCAAACACATTCAGGTATTAGATCAGAATCAGTTTGCAGCGTTGATATTGCAGTTTACACGCTGCATTACTTTGAAATAATTACTTAGGCTATTTTATGAATTTACAGTTAGATCAAGATGGTCATTTGGTGGATTATACGATCTGGAATGAGCAAGTTGCTCAGGAGTTGGCAAAAACACTGGATCTGGAATTAACCGACTGGCATTTTCAAGTTTTGCTGGCCGTACGACAATTTTATCAACAGTTTGGCCACTCTCCGGCGACACGTCCCCTGATCAAGTTTTTAATGAAAACAGTGAGTCCAGAAATTAATAATGCGCTATTACAACAAAAATTTAATACGGGTCTTGTGGCACGTCATTTAAGCCGTTTGGCAGGTGTCCCTAAACCGGCAAACTGTTTATAAATATAAAAAAGCGAGCTTCGTTTAGAAGCTCGCTTCGCTGAAAGGACCTCATTACTTTATTCTTTTTAGTTCTTTTATCATTTTAATTTACCTTATTGTTTCTGCTAAAGCCTACTGACCCAGTTTTACAAAGCTGCTACACGGATTGCTGTGTAGTCATATCTGTATCAGTCATGTACATGCAACAGCAGATTACTTGGCCTTTCCTGACCATAATTAAATGATTGCAATCTGCGTGCCAAACTTCTGTTTAATTTTAAAAAAATGCAGTAAAAGAACAAATTAACGCTAAATTCCACTCAATGACCAAATTTTCAGTATTTTCTCAGTCTCAAAAAGCAGCATGATCTATGGCTACGCACCATGAGCATGCACATGAATGAGGGTTAAGACCAAAATTTTGGTGCTTGAGGTAACTGTTCCAGTGCATTGGCACAGTCTTGTAAAATGAGAGTTCGTTGCGCGACGATCCAGCCCACGGCAAACCAGGCACGCTGATCTTTCTCTGCTTCTGTGCGGAATAATTGCTCGGCCACAACCAGATCATTAAATTCTCCTAATGCATCTAGCGCAGGACGGATGTGGCTTAAATACTTTTGTATGGCCTTCTTCGGATATAAAGGCGCAACAAACTCAACACAATAGCGTAGACGTTTAAGGCGCTTACGGGTACGGTGACGCTGTTCATCTTGAAAATGACGGAATCCTGCTGCATCTTCAACCAATTGGCGATGCAAACGCTTAATGCTCTTTTCGGCTTGTTCCATTAAGGACGTATTAGATTTCGTATCAGCAGAATCCTTACACGGCGTATTGGCAAACGCCATTAGAATTAATAATAGGCGTACATATTCAGGTGATCGTAAGGCCTTACCTGCCTGATCGTCAGGCAATCCGTTGGATAGAGACACCAAAGGTGCTCCTGCTGTATGTAATCGCGGAAACAGGCTTTCAGCCAAGGCATCACGATCACGTATCCCCCCTAACTGATTAAACAGTTCAGCAAGTATAGGCTCCCACCCTGGCGCAACTTCCTCTGACCAATGACCAAACACTCTTAATGCACTGCGTAAACGGCGAATCCCGATACGGGTTTGATGTAAATGCTCTGCCCGTCCAACCCCGCCTGCAATAGCAGCAGCGTTGGGTAATATTTGCGCCAGACAGCTATTAACCATTTTTCTTAAAGCGGTTTCAGGACTGTCCTTTTTATTTAATGCTGGTGCCGAAGCCTGAACGGCAGGACTGACCTGCAAGCCATGTGCCAGTAGATCTCCTCGTTCAGCTTTACTTCTAACATCTAGCCAAAGCTTGTAACGCTTCACCCAACCAGACGCAAAGGCAAGCAGGCTTTTCACTGAACCTTTTTTCAGTTCAAATTCAATTTCATAAATCTCGTCACGGGCATTTCCTGCACGGACTTCTCCACAATCCAGACATACTTCAATTTCAGCGCCCTGATAATGGGCGAGATAATATAGACGCTCGACATCCGTTTCAAATTGCAATTTCAACGCCTCTACAGACTCACCCAAAGCCTGATCGAGTAACTGACGTGCTTCCACACTTGCATCCGTATGACGTTGAACATCCAGCTCTGGAGCCAATGCCTGTTCTGGGCTTAGAGTCACTTCATGCTCAAAACGCTGTAGATGATTACGGCCCGCAGCCTTAAAGGTTTGTACCCAATCGGCTCCTTCCTTACGCATACGTAATGCCATCTCGGCCGCTGCCATTTTACGGTCAGGGGTATCGTAATATTTGGCTTGCAGATGAATAGACTGGGCCTGCTTTTTGACCACAGCCTGATGAACTGCTTCACGGGAAGCTTCAGGAATCTGAAATTTCAATTCGATTTCAACCATGCCCATAAGATCTCACCCGTCGTTAAAGTTCATCGTTATTGTTTATTATGATGACGCAACTGCATATTTTTTCATACACAAGATTCTTTTATCTATAAAAGGCACCTCATACAGTTTAACTATTGCATAGCTGCTCATGGAGCGTCAACAAAAAAGCCGTCAGGTGAAGCACCTGATTTTAGGCTTAGTCATTGATCTTTCTCTACATTTCATTGGAATAGACACGTAATTTTCTGTCAACGGCATATTTCCAACAATTTCTTTCCAAGAGACATAAAGCCCAGTTTCGATACGCTCTCATCTTGAATTAAGATCACAGTCAGATATTAGTCAAATTTATACGCGTAATTTGAGCAAAATGGCCACTCCAAACTATGATTTAAAGCAATCTAAGAATATGATCCAAAAGAGTGGAAAATCAGGAAGGTCTTAATTGCAGCAGCCTAAGTTTTCAACTGTTAAAAACTGCTATAAGCTGTATCGCCACACTCATCCCAATAAAATCCAGCTGTACCTGAATAGATTTAAATCCCATTGAAATTTACAGCCGAGCATCCAACCCAATAAACTATAATCTATTGTTTTTTATTAATTTTAATTAAAATAAAATAAGTAACACCAAATAGATAAATCTGATTACGATCAAACTAAGGACCTTTAACCCTCCCTCTAATAAAGAGATTAATTTCTTGAGTAGCGGGAGTGTATTGTCTATTTATGAAGTGCGGTGCATTGCAATATACGATATTTTTTGAACAACTCACGCTGAGTTTTTATGCTGTTCTCTCGGCAACTTGATGTTCCTCTTATAGACGATTCATCAGCAATTAACCCCTTTGATCTGATCCAACTGATCTGCTAAAAACTTTAATCTTGCAAAATTTTGTCATTTTTTAGCATTGTCATTTCTGCACAAAATTCACAATATATAGCCCTGAATCGACATGCTATTTTTGTGAAAATTTAAACCAATTAAAAAAAAATTGCGAAATTTTATGTCGAATTAAGCAAACTTTGTAGACATTTTACAGTGAAGATTTGCATTTTTAACTTGGAGCAAACTAAATGAGTTCGACGATTTTGGTTATTCATGGACCAAATTTGAATTTGCTAGGAAAGCGCGAACCAGAAGTCTATGGATCACTGACACTTGATGACATTAATCAACAGCTCATCGCCCAAGCCCAAAATGCCGCTATTCAGCTCGATACCTTCCAAAGTAACTGGGAAGGGGCAATTGTCGACCGTATTCATCAAGCCTCACAAGAAGGCATCGAATTTATCATTATCAATCCTGCAGCGCTGACTCATACATCAGTGGCTGTTCGCGATGCCTTGCTTGGCGTTGCCATCCCGTTTATTGAAGTGCATCTGTCCAATGTACATGCACGTGAAGCATTCCGCCATCACTCTTATCTTTCTGATAAAGCGGTTGGTGTAATTTGTGGTCTCGGCGCAAAAGGTTATCGTTTTGCGCTCGATTATGCCATCGAAAAAATTCAATCACTTACTACTCAATCATAATTTAGGAACACTGCCCCATGGATATCCGTAAAATCAAGAAGCTCATCGATTTGATGATTGAATCTGACTTGCAATCGATTGAAGTGAAAGAAGGCGACCAATCTATCGCAATCGCTCGCCCAGCACCAGTTTATGCAGCAGCAGCGCCTGTGGCAGCAGCAGCGCCTGCAGCAGCACCTGCAGCGGCAAAAGCACCACGTGGTGCGGTTGAACCTTCTCCAATGGTTGGTGTGTTCTATGCAGCGCCAAGCCCAGGTGAAGCACCATTCGTTAAAGTAGGTCAAACGGTAACAGCGGGTGATACTCTAGGTATTATCGAAGCGATGAAAATCATGAACCCGATCGAAGCAACTCAAAGCGGCGTGATTGAAGAAATCCTTGTGAAAAACGGCGAAGTCATCCAATTCGGTCAACCACTTTTCCGCTATCGCGCTTAAGACCTCGGGGATTCATATGTTGCAAAAAGTTTTAATTGCAAACCGTGGTGAGATTGCTCTACGCATCGCCCGTGCTTGCAAAACTTTAGGAATTAAAACCGTTGGTGTTTATTCCGATGCGGATAAAGACCTGATGCACTTACGCTTTGTTGATGAAGCGGTCTGTATCGGTCCGGGTGCGACCAGTGAAAGTTATCTCAACATTCCAGCACTGATCACCGCAGCAGAAATTACAGGTGCAGATGCCATCCATCCAGGTTATGGCTTCCTCTCTGAAAATGCAGAATTTGCAGAAATCGTAGAAAGCTCAGGGCTAATTTTCATTGGTCCACGTCCAGAACACATCCGTCTGATGGGCAACAAGGTTTCTGCCATTATTGCCATGAAGAAAGCCGGTGTACCAACCGTACCAGGCTGTGACCATGCTGTGACCATTCACAATGCACTTGAAGAAGCCAAACTGATTGGTTTCCCATTGATCGTAAAAGCCGCTTCAGGTGGTGGTGGTCGTGGTATGCGTATCGTTGAACGTGTCGACACCCTGCTTGAATCGGTTCAGGCTGCACAGCGTGATGCTGAAATGTGGTTTGGTGATGACACGGTTTATATGGAACGTTTCCTGCAAAAACCACGTCACGTCGAAGTTCAGGTTTTGGCAGATGGTGAAGGCCATGCCATCCACCTGTATGACCGTGACTGTTCTTTACAGCGCCGCCATCAAAAAGTATTGGAAGAAGCACCTGCTCCGGGTTTACCAGAAGAAGCACGTGCCGAGATTCTTGAAGCCTGCGTGAATGCTTGTAAATTGATGCAATATCGCGGTGCGGGTACATTCGAATTCCTGTTTGAAGATGGTGAATTCTTCTTCATTGAAATGAACACCCGTGTTCAGGTTGAGCATCCAGTAACTGAAATGGTGACCGGTGTTGACATCATTGAACAACAGCTACGCATTGCTGCAGGTTTGGGTCTTGAACTGCAACAAGAAGATATCGAAGTCCGTGGTCATGCCATCGAATGTCGTATCAATGCTGAAGATCCAACCACGTTCATGCCATCACCAGGCAAAATCGAGAACTTTTATGCGCCAGGTGGTGCAGGCATCCGTTTAGATTCTCATATCTATCCAGGCTATAGTATCCCACCGTATTACGACTCAATGATTGCCAAACTGATTGCACATGGTAAAGACCGTGCAACATCATTCGCACGTATGCGCCAGGCTCTGGATGAAATGATCCTGACGGGTGTAAAAACCAATATTCCATTACACAAAGACCTCATCTTAAAAGATGAAAGTTTCTGTGAACAAGCCATGGATATTCATTACCTTGAAAAGCACTTGTTAAAGCAGCTTGAAGGTCAGCAAGAAGAAGCGAAAAGCTAATTCGGGCTAGAATAAAAAACCTCTTACCATGTTAAGAGGTTTTTTATTGGATCTGTTTTTTAAATTGAGGGATTAAGGCAATACGCGATGCAAAGTGGCAAAACATTGTTCCGCTTTTTCATTGTTACAAAAGTGAATCGTTCGTGGACTGGTCCACTGAACAAAATACTGGGAAACCTCTCCAGTCTGGTCTTCCTGACGACCAGAACAATCAAGTGAGTTATTGTCATACTTGATCTGCAAGACCAAAGCCGGTAACTGTTCTTTGGAATCCTGTGGTGGTTGATAGTCGTATAGACCTGAGGACCACTCCTGTCCACTCCGGATGACCACCTCATTGTTGCCACGGAAATTATAATACTCAACACAGGCTTTATTCTGTGGAATCTCCATACCCCACAAACCTAAGATTTCTGGTCGTGAAACAATGCGGATCGGACTATTATTTTCTTCTTGAGCCGTGGCTTCTCCCTGCACATTATTATTCTCTGCAACCGCAATGCCGCTCATCGTTAAAAATAAAAAAGTTGCCAAAAATATTCTTTTCATAAGTCTTTTGTGCCGTAAACTCTTGCTCTTTAACTTAGCATATTCTGATATAAAATCGTTCATCTATAACGATATATAACAATCGTTTCGCTAGGTTTTTATGCAAATGTTGTGGGTTCAGGATCTTTAGATCGCAACACTTCAATAACAACTAAGAGGTTTACTCGTTATTAAAATTTAATCATTTTCAATTTTGCTAAATTTTAGTACTCTTGAAGAATGTGATATTTCACTACATAAATAAATATTTTTACGTCGTACATCACATTTAAATCGGGATAGGAAGTTCATTTGATTGATTTAACCCAAAAAGCATTGTTACGTACAGGCCAACATCTTCGCATACTGTTGATTGTCGCTAGCCTGATGTTTTTCTTTAGCGCTTTGGGTATTTTATCTCGTCCATTCGATTTACTCTCCTATTTCTGGCCGGCCAATGCCGTATTACTCGGGATTCTTTTACGTTTCCCACATCTACATAGTGTTTCTGGCTGGTTAGGGGCTTTTATTGGCTTCCTTACTGCCAATATCGGATTGAATGGTGGTATCGAAATTAACGTCTATATGACGATTGCCAATTTAATCACCGTATCCGTTTCACTTACGCTGATTGATTTACTTAAGCTGAATTATCAGCGTTATCAGCAAGGTGTTCAGGATCTTTATCTGATTGTACTCAGTGTGCTGGTCGGCAGCATGATGGGTTCAGCCTTTGCCATTTTGACCATCCCGCATCTAGAGAATACGTTTTTACCCGGGCATCAATTGTGGCTAGATTTCGCCATGTGGTGGAGTGCGGAAATGATCAATATGATCACCTTCCTACCCGTTGTGCTCGCATTACCTAACAAAGAAATTTTTCAGCGTTATTGGCATGATCAACGGCGTATAACTTGGGACTGGATGACTGTATTCCCCTTTCTTGGTGTGATCGTTTCACTTTTTTTCGCCAACGTCTATTTCGGAACTGGAGCCCTCTTATTCCCTTCAGCCGCTTTAATTTGGTCAGCATTAACTTATCCGATCTTTTTTGTGGCACTGATCAATTGTCTAGTCTGCATGACCTTATATTACAGCGCCAATCTTCACTATTTGAGTCAGTCTGCGGAACTCTATCTGGCTCATAGTATCTCAATCCGAGTCGGGCTATGTATGCTGGCGCTAGGTCCCCTGACACTGAGCATATTAAGTGCCAACCGTAAGGCGCTATATAAACAGGTACTTTATCTGGCGAACCATGACAGTTTAACTCAAGCCATGACCCGCCGTTATTTCCTCGAAGAAGCTGACCGTATTTTATACAGCCCAATCGTTCGCCCACGCAGTATCAGCATTTTGTTGATGGATCTGGATTTTTTTAAAAATATTAATGATCAGTATGGCCACCATGTAGGGGATATGGTTCTCAAAAAGTTCTCCACGATCGTGAAAAACAGCCTGCGTGAAGAAGATCTCTTTGGGCGTTTGGGGGGAGAAGAATTTGCCATTCTACTCACCAACATTAGTGCTGCACAAAGCGTACAAATTGCTGAACGCATCAGGAATGCTGTAGAACAGGCCAGTTTTCAACTAGAAGATGGTTCTACGCTGACGATCAGCGTGAGTATCGGCGTACATTATCAGCCAGCACCTTTTTATCCTTATTTCACTCGTCTGCTCCAAGCAGCGGACGTAGCTCTATATCGTGCAAAAGCCAATGGTCGTAATCAGATTTATATGGAACCGAAATCATCAAGCATCTAACAAAAATAAGGGTTAGGCCGCTTTTTGTTCTACCTGATTTGGCAAACCAAAAATAAATAATAATCCCAACAACGTCGCGGCACCGGCCAGCATAAAAATCGTTTCCCCCCCCATCAACTGCCAATAACGACCTGCCAAGATACTGCCCAAAGCAACCCCTAGTCCCCACATAGTACTGTAAAGCGCCTGACCACGACCTTGTTGTCCAGCCGAGAAATTCTGGAAAATCACACGCATTGCTATCAGATGAAACAGCCCAAAACTGAAGGCATGAATGGTCTGAGCAGCCAGCTGGAACCCAAAACTTTCTGAAAATACACCTACCACAACCCAGCGTATACCCGTGATCACTAAACAAAAAGCCACCAACACGCGCCAGGAAAAACGGTTAAGCAATAGATGGGCACAAGCGAACATGATGATTTCTGCAATCACACCAATCGACCATAACAGGCCAATTTGTGTTGTCGAAAAGCCCATTTGATTGAGAAAGTTACTGTAAAAACTATAAAAAGGCGCATGTGAGAACAGCATGACAAACTCAATCAAAAAAAAACTCATGACCACAGGACGCTTGATAATCGGCCACAGCGGTTCAAGTGTAGCTTGCCTGTTCGGTGCTGTTGCAGGTTCTCGAATTGTAAAGGCCCATAAAAAGGCCAAAAACGCGATACATAGCAATAAGATCGGCAGCATCGAAATCGGGATAATCTCTAACAGAGCTCCAATACCAAAGACCCCGACAATAAAACCAATCGATCCCCATTTTCGTACTTTACCGTAACGTTCCTTACGTTGTTCTCCCAACCAGAATAAAGTAACCCCTTCGAATTGGGCCAAGATCGCATTTTGGAAAAAACTGAAAATCAGCATTAATAAGGCAACAGTTTGAAAGCTATTGGGAATAATAAAAATTAACAACCAAATACAGGCTTCCATCCATGTGGCAATACGTACCAGTAGCATGCGTTTACCGGTCTTATCAGCAATCCATCCCCAAATGAACGGGGCAAAAAACCGGGTAATAATCGCGATCGATGATAAAACTCCAATCTGCTGATAGTCAAAGCCTTGATCTTCCAGATACAGGTTCCAAAACGGCATAAATGTACCAACGATGGAATAGTAGAAGAAGTAGAATCCTGCAAGTCTAGACTGGATTGGAAGGCTTAGCATTCGGTTGTAAACACTTGTAATTTCAATGAGTTAAAATTTTTAAGAGTTGTATGCAGTAGGACTCAAATGGAGGAAGTTGGCGTTCAACTGTATACAAATCAGTATACAAATTTTTCAAAACTAAATTTTTACAAAATTTGTATACTGCTCAAAAAACCATCTTTTTAGCCGTTATATGATACTCGCTCCCTTCTCTAATGTCTTTGAATAAAAAAAACCGCCCTTTCGGACGGTTTCATTTTTATCAATAACCTATGCCATCAAAAGAAAGTATCTGCAGAAACATTGAACCGTTCTGAGAGTGCTTTGATATGGCGGATATTTAACTGGCGTTTGCCATTCAAAATTTCAGAGATGACAGACTGTGTGGCAACCTCTGGCAGATCAGACTGCCCAAGTTGATGTTGTTCCATCAAGAATGCCAAGGCTGTACGACCATCACCTTGAGGAATTGGCAGATGCTCATTCTCATAAGCAGAGACTAAATCACCCAATTGATGAATAAGCCCCATGAGTGGATGAGATTCATCATCACCTACTAGATCCAGTAATTCATCTAGTGCTTCCACAAGAGTACTGAAATCTTCTTCTGTCTCAGGCTTGGTCAGTAATGGCGCGACATAACGCCAATGGTCAACTGCCTGTTTAATCATTGCATTCATGTCTAGCCCTCATTCCACTTACCTAAATCATATTCTTTGTGTGATAGAACATGACGGATATACACTTTCTTTGCCTGGTACATGACAACAGCAATCAATCTGATCTTGTTGCCACCGATATCGAATACATGAAACTTTCCTACTTTATCGACTGCGGGAAATAAGCTCTTCATTTCAGCAAAGTCTTTAGGATTGTTCGCTTTAATGATTCTGTACCAACCATCTAATGCACTTTCAGCCTGAGGCCACTTCTGGATTGCTTCAACAATTCTGGTGTGGGTGATTACGTGCATTTGTCCATATCGCATTTTGCTATAAGTTGAGTATATATCAAATATCGCAATTTGCAATATTGGTGTTTGAATGTAAAAAAACCGCCCTTTCGGACGGTTTCGTTTATATGATCAATTAGTCTTTAGGCTCTTACAGTCCTACCAATCAGATCAAATAGAAGATTTACTTCTTTGGATAAATAAATACCTCTTTTAAATTAAGAGGCATTCATTACAATATATTTAATGCTGCTAAAAGTTATAACGTAAACCAGCTTTATAAGTCACACCATCAATATCAAGCTCAGAATGACTACCTGACAAACAAGTATCACTAAAACACAATTCCATATCATGATTGAAAAGCCATTTATAGCCGACTCGGCCAAACAGGAAAGTGGTCGGAGAAAATTTGTAGCCTACTTCCAAATCAACCGGTAATGTAATGTATTGCAACTCTAGACTAAGATTGTTGAATTCAGGGTCATATTGGCTTTCATCTAGCCATGCATATCCTATTCCAAAGCCTGCTGATGTATATGCATTTCTGTTTTCCATCAGTTTATATTGCATACCAATACCAATTTCATCAAAATCTACATCCGATGCTTTCTGATAAAGATATTCTGCATAAACACCCAATTTAGGGCTGAGACTCGCACTACTATTCAAAAAAGCCCCATTGAAGGTTTCATTACCACCTAAGTCACTTGACCCAATCCGCGAACCTGCATAACCGAATGACAAGGCATATTGAGGAATAAAATCCGCACTACGCTTTTTATAAGGGCTGGAATGAGAGGATTGATCTTCTAAAGGTGCACCTATAGGTTGTGGATCAGAATATTGTGGATTTACTGGCTGATTCTGCCAAGAATTCGCCATCGTTGTGACGGAAAAAAGACCGAGTAATCCTGTAATGAATATTTTTTTCATGACCTTATCCTTTTTCTTATTGTTTTAGATTATAAAATAGCCATTTTTGAGCAAAAAATAAACACCACTATGTAAGCAGGTTATTCTGTAAGCGTCCGCTGAACACACCTTATGAATTCATCCTATAAGCCTTAATTTAGTCCCCACTTAAAAACAAGTGGGGACTAAAATTT
>NZ_JAQIHG010000016.1:0-51570 GCF_035916735.1 Acinetobacter minutum | reverse complement strand
TGTCCGAGGGTTGTGAAGCTAAAACCACAGAAATACCCAAGAAAATGCCAGTCAATTTCTTAACTGACTGGCATTACGGTTCCAACCGGGCTTTTTTATTTTTATCGTTTCATTGGGGCTCATCAGCAGAAATGTTTTTTACTTATATTTATAGAGAATTTTCTTGAGAAATGGCTGGAAAACTTACCATCATGAACAGCAATCATCTGCTAATGAATTTTTCTATTCGTGCATTTCGTTAAAATATGGCAGAATAGACGGTTTTAAAGATTCTAGAGGATTGGCAGATGCGCTTTGTTGATGAAGCAGTCATTACCGTAGAGGCGGGCGACGGTGGCAATGGCGTAGCCAGTTTTCGCCGTGAAAAATTTGTACCCTTCGGTGGTCCGGATGGGGGCGACGGTGGTCGTGGCGGCAGCATTTATATTCAGGCTGACGACGATACCAGTACCCTTGTCGATTACCGTTATACCCGTAAATTTCGCGCTGAACGTGGTAAAAATGGTGCAGGCGCAAACTGTGCAGGCCGTGGCGGTCAAGATGTGATCTTGAAAGTTCCAGTAGGCACAACCATCGTAGATACTGAATCAGGCGATATTATTGGTGACTTGGTGACCGATGGGCAACGCGTTATGGTTGCTGCAGGTGGTGATGGTGGTTTGGGTAATACTCACTTTAAATCATCCACTAACCGTGCACCACGTAAATGTACTCACGGCATTAAAGGCGAGTTCCGTGAAATTCGTCTTGAGCTGAAAGTACTGGCTGATGTTGGTTTGTTGGGTATGCCAAATGCCGGTAAATCGACTTTCATCCGTGCTGTTTCTGCGGCAAAACCAAAGGTGGCCGATTATCCATTTACCACCATGGTACCGAACCTGGGCGTGGTCGATGCCGACCGTCACCGCTCATTCGTCATGGCTGATATTCCTGGATTGATCGAAGGTGCTGCGGAAGGTGCTGGTCTGGGCATACGCTTCCTGAAGCATTTGGCACGTACCCGTATTTTGTTGCATATCGTGGATGTACAGCCAATTGATGGTTCAGACCCGGTACATAATGCCAAAGCGATTATGGGTGAGTTGAAAAAATTCTCACCAACCTTGGCGAAATTACCGATTGTATTGGTATTGAACAAGCTGGATCAGCTGGAAGACGAAGCACGTGATGAATGGTGCCAACATATTCTGGATGAGTTGCAATGGACAGGTCCAGTCTTTAAAACCTCTGGCTTGATGGCCGAAGGCACAAAAGAAGTCGTGTATTACCTGATGGATCAGATCGAACAGCAACGTGAACGCGAAGTTGAAGATCCTGAATATGCACGTGAAATGAAAGCCTTCCGTGATCAGCTGGAAGAAGAGACACGCGAGCAAACCATCGCTGCGAAAGAAGCCTACCGTGCTGCACGTAAGGCACAGCGTCTTGCAAGCCTTGAAGAAGGTGAGGATGACGACTTCGATGACGACGAAGATGATGATAACGATGTGGAAGTGATCTACGTACGTTAAGTAGAACCGAGGACAAGATGATAGAAGTGGTAAATGGGCAACGTCAGCTCACAGCGTGTAAACGGATCGTTGTAAAGATTGGATCATCTCTACTCACCGCAAATGGGCAAGGTTTGGATTTGGACGCGATTTCGCATTGGGCGAATCAGATTGCCAATCTACATAATGCCGGACATGAAATTATTTTGGTGTCCTCTGGTGCGGTGGCTGAAGGGATGGTTCGCATGAAACTGGCGAGCCGACCCACCGATTTACCGAGTCTGCAAGCTTGTGCCGCGATTGGTCAAATGGGTTTGATTCAAACCTGGTCGAGCGTGCTCGATCAGCATGATATCAAAACTGCCCAGATTCTACTGACCCATGATGATCTTGCGGATCGTCGTCGTTATCTCAACTCCTGTGATGCCCTGCAACATCTGATTGAGTGGCGCGTGATTCCTGTCATTAACGAGAATGACACGGTTTCAACCGATGAAATTCGCTTTGGTGATAATGATACTTTGGCGGCTATGGTAGCGGGTCAGGTACATGCGGATTTACTGATTATTCTGACTGATCAGCAAGGCATGTTTGATGCTGATCCACGTTCAAATCCGAATGCCAAACTGTTGACCAGTGTCCGTGCCTTGGATGATGAACTGTTTGAGATGGCGGGCGGCGGCGGCGTGTTGGGTCGGGGTGGTATGGTAACCAAAGTCCGTGCTGCACGTCTGGCCGCAAAATCAGGCTGTCCAACGCTGATCGCCAGTGGTGAGAGTGACAACGTCTTATCACGTCTGATGGCCGGTGAAATGTTGGGCACTTTGTTTACAACGGACAATGACCGTATTACCGCACACCAGCAATGGTTAGCGGCACATTTGCAAACTGCAGGCCGTCTGGTATTGGATGATGGTGCAGTCGCAGCCATCAAGGAACAGCACCGCAGTTTATTACCTGTGGGCGTGAAAACCGTCGAAGGGCATTTTGAGCGCGGTGATGTGGTGGAATGTGTCGATACACAAGGCAAGCGCATTGCAGTAGGACGAGTGAATTTCAGTTCGCGTTCAGCAGAACGGGTGAAAGGTCTGTCTTCGGATAAAGTTTTGCAGGTATTAGGTGAGGCCCGTTCTCTGGAAATGATTCACCGTGACCACATGGCAATTTATTAATTCAGTGCTGCTCTGTTATCAAAAGCTCGCTTAGGCGAGCTTTTTTATGTTTACTAGTGGCGGAAGTTGCTGATCGACACCGACCATAAAACACTGCTGTGCTAGGCTTAACATTTCTAGGTCTTCATGACTATTGCCATAAGCATAGACCTGTGCAAATTCCTCAAGTCGATATTGTTGTAACACCCGGCGTTTTTTCTCGGCACAGCTACAGTCTGCACTCAGGTAATTTCCAGTAAAACGCTGGTTCTGCACTTCAGTTGCGCTACAAATCAAGTCAATCGCCAAAGCATCACATAGGGGTTTTAAATATACGTCAACTGACGCAGAAACCAAGACCACACGGTCTCCAAGTTGCTGATGCTGTTGCAACCGTTCCAGCAATTGCGGATCTAAATCATCCAGTAACAGCTCAGCATAATCTTGAGCCAGTTTTTCTAGCTCAGTCGCAGAGGTATCTTTGAACATGGCCGCAAATAGTTTTGGACGCATGGCATGGGCAGGGTAGAGCTTTAAATAATAGGCTTGGATCCAGGGAAGAATTTTTAAACCTTGCCGCAAAATATGTCGTTTAGACAAGGCAAAGAAAATGAACCCGGTGAAACTGTCACGCTTACACAGGGTTCCATCAAAATCAAACAGGGCGAGATTTATATTTTGACGCGTTTGGCGCGTTGCATACATGAGGTATATCGTCCATTTACACGTGTTGCAAACCAGTTGGTATTGTAGTCCCGGCTCAGTTTCGGGCCGGAAATCACCACTTCAGGCATGATGGCATAAATGGGTTGTTTGCCTGTTTTGGCTTGGTACAGTTTTTTCACTGCAATGTAAGTTTGGGTTTCTTCAAAATCTTTTTCTTTTTCCTTACTGAGATCCGCACGGATCTGGCGAGGGGTGACCAGTACATTGTTAGCGGCAAAGACGGCAATCAGCTCACGTTCGGACTGGCTTTGGGTAGAACGTACATCACCATCTTTGGTATATAACAGCAAGTCGCCATCGAGATCGAGTTCTTCTTCAGTCAGGTCATTCAACATGCTTTGGAACGCTGCATTACGGCTAGAGTACATGCCTGAATTATAGTCTGCAAAACGGTACAAGGGTTTTTCATAGTCTGCCGGATACATCATCAGACGATGGATCCCGTAGTACAGACCGCCGTACTGCGTGTATAAATCGCTGCGCAATTCGGCTATATTCATGCTGGAACGTTTATGTTCCTTGGCGTAGCTGATATGGACCTGCATGGAACCCAACGTTGTAATTGGGTTCATTTTTTCTCCCATATCCTGTCCCACCAGTTTGGCGGCACCAGTTAAGGCACTGACATGGTAATGCTTGGTCATGTAGTCAAAAATTTCCTGATACAACAGGTCGAGTTCTTGCTCGGTTTTGACCTTACGCATTTGACTTAAATAATTGTTATCAGGACTAGGTTGATTCTTTAAGACATCTTCAAAATAACCGGCAATCGTTCCACCCAGCTTGTCGCCGAATTTTTCTTTAAATTTTTCTTCCAGACGTGTACTGACTTCCTTGACGGCTTTAGACCCGAGTCCCGGCACTTGAGGATCTGCAACAAAGTTGGATTCCTGATCTACGACCGCAATGACGCTACAGACATTTTGTTTATTTCGTGGAATCCCGAGCTGTTGCATGATGTCATGGATGTCTTTGGCCCAGGATGCTTTGTTTTGCACACGGCCTGGAATCAGACGGGCAATATGTTGATCCTCGAGTTCGGGTTCATCATTTTTAGACCACCATGAACTGTCGCCACAAGCAGCAAGACCAAGTGTCAAGGTAATGAGAGTGGTAGCTTTCAACAGGCGGGAAGGTTGAGACGATTTATTCATGCTGATGCAAACACATTCAGAAAAGGATGAGCCGACAGGGCGGATGCAGTATACTATGCGGGTTGCAAAAAGTATGAATATATATGTATATCGGTCCTTATCAGCTGTCAAATAATTTAATCGTTGCGCCTATGGCTGGCGTGACGGATCGCCCGTTCCGGACGTTATGCAAGTACTTTGGTGCTGGGCATGCGGTGAGTGAAATGATGACAGCCGACAAGACCTTACGTATGAGTAAAAAAAGTCTCTACCGGGCGAATTTTGATGGGGAGCTGGCTCCGATTTCCGCGCAGATAGCAGGTTCTGATCCTGAACAACTGGCTGAAGCAGCACGTTATCAGGTGGCGAATGGTGCACAAATTGTTGATATCAACATGGGCTGTCCGGCTAAAAAAGTCTGCAATAAACTGGCAGGTTCCGCCTTGTTGCAAGATGAAGATCTGGTGGCACGTATTCTGGACACTGTGGTGGCTGCGGTCGATGTGCCCGTGACTTTAAAAACCCGTTTGGGTTATTTAAATGGACAGGAAAATATTTTGCGTGTCGCACAACGGGCTGAACAGGCGGGGATAGCTGCTTTGGCATTGCATGGACGAACCCGTGAAGACATGTATTTAAATACTGCGCGTTATGAGCTGATCAAAGAAGTCAAACAACTGCTAACAATTCCTGTCATCGCGAATGGTGATATCGACAGTCCGGAAAAGGCCAAATATGTGCTGGATTATACCGGTGCAGATGCGGTGATGATTGGCCGCGCCGCGCAGGGGCGTCCGTGGATTTTTCGTGAGATCGCGCATTATCTGCAAACTGGGGAACATTTGGCTGCACCCGCGATTGCCGAGGTAAAAGCCGTCTTGCTCGGACATCTGGCCGAACTCTATGAATTCTATGGCGAATATTCAGGTTGCCGAATCGCACGCAAGCATATCGCTTGGTATACCAAAGGTCTGCATTCGAGTAATGAATTCCGCCAGCAGATGTATCAGGTGGAAAGCACTGCACAACAAGCGCAAGTAGTCGAGCAGTATTTTAATCAGTTGCTCGCGCAGGGTGAAACCCTCAATGACGTACAGACGGAAAATGTGAATCTGCTTGTAATGCATTAAGCATCATAAAACCCTTGAGGCAACTGAACCACAGTTGCCCCGGCGTGAATTAATGACCTTGTTTTATTTCTAAAACCAGCTGGTTGATCAGATCGGTTGCTTCAAGCTCACGTATTTGTGCGACATTACTGCCAGCCCAGAAAGCCCCATAACCTTGATCGCCTTGTGCGCTGGCGACAGCATGCAGTTGTTTCGCCACATCATAAGTATAAGGATAGCCTGGAACTTCAGGACGGTGTGGCTGTTCAATCTGCATGTGCCAGCGGTTGATCAGACCACGAGCCGGGCGACCGGAAATGCTGCTGGTGATTTGGGTGAGCGGCTGGTTGAATAAAGCCTGGCGATAGGCTGTATTGGCATTTGAACTGCGGCACTGTACAAAGGCAGTCCCCAGTTGAACGGCCTCTGCCCCGAGTTTTAACATCAATCTGGCCTGTTGACCATTCATGATGCCGCCCGCTGCAACAATCGGACGTTGACAGTGTTTGTGAATAAGCTGGACCAAGTCAGCGGTCTTAATAGAGGCATCAATCGCAGGATTAAAAATACCACGATGGCCACCGGCTTCAATGCCTTGGGCGATAATGATATCAATTCCGGCTGCTTCGATCGCTTGAGCTTCCGCTAGATTGGTCGCAGAAACCATCGTGATAATACCAGCCTGTTTCAGGGCCTGAATCTGTTTAGGATGTGGGATACCAAAGTGAAAACTGACCGCTTTGGGACGTGTGTCCAGTACCAGATTTAACAATTCATCATTATCACGAAAACTTGGGTAAATACATTGCAAGCTTTCTGGTGGAATAGCATCAAATTCAGCAAAAGCTGGACGTAGATATTCCATCCAGCGAGCAGCAGTTTCTGGATTCAGTGCTTCAGTTTCATGGCAGAAAAAGTTGAGCTGAAAAGGTTGCTCAGTCAGGGCGCGGGTCGCTTCAATTTGCTGGCGGGCGGATGCAATGGAACTTGCGCCTAAACCTAAACTGCCCAATGCTCCAGAATTGGAAACTTCAGCTGCCAGTTCAGGAGTAGACACGCCTGCCATTGGAGCAAGCAAAATTGGATGCTTAATGGATAATTGTTCTAGAATTGACATAAGTAACTGCTCCAGTTCATACAGATAACTTAGTCGAAATCATTTTTCTAAAGCAAACAATATTCAGTATTTTATACAAAAATACTGCATCAAATTCATCAGAAGGATTCGATTTTAAAGCATGTGTATACACGATACGGATATGTCGAAATACACTTCTATGTTCCTGACATAAGTGATTTACCAGCCAGTGTTAATGATGACCCCATGCCGAAAAATTATCCCGTTAAAAAGAAAAAAGCCCTTCGGGGCTTTTTTCTGTAGGCAAAGACTTAAAGATGATTAATTCTTCGCGTCTTCTTTCACGTTGCGAGCCCCTTTTTCTACACTATCAGCCGCCGTAGCGGTGGCGTCACGTGCGGCTTGTTCTGCTGCCTGAGCTGCTTCACGAGTTTCTTCCGCAGCTTCTTCAGCAGCCGCTTCAGTTTTAGCTGCTGCATTGCGTGCAGCATCATTCACATCATGTGCAGCTTGTTCAGAGGCTTTTTCTAAATGTTCACCTGTGGTGGCACCGGTCTCTGGTTTCTCTTCTTTATTACAGCCGACCAGTGCAACTGTTGTAGCAAGACCCAAAGCAATCAGTAGTTTATTCATTGTTGATTTTCCTTTTTTCGTTGTGATTCCAGCAGAATCTAAACACAAAAAAAGTCATGTGAATAAATGCAATTTGTTTATTCTGTTGCGAGACTGTTAAACAATGCTAAAAAAGCTGAGATCTGTTCACAGATCTCAGCTGAAAAAGTATCAAAAATAAGAGACTGTTACATTTATTGCCCATTTCGGATAATGTAATCAAAGGCAGAGAGAGAAGCCTTCGCACCTTCACCGGTGGCAATAATGATTTGCTTGTAAGGCACCGTAGTACAGTCACCGGCAGCAAATACACCTTTCAAGTTGGTTTCGTTGCGTTCATTAATCACAATCTCACCACGGCTATTCAGTTCCACCACTTCTTTCAGGAAGTCGGTATTTGGTAACAGACCGATCTGAACGAAAATCCCGGCCAAGGCAATTTCATGTTCTGTACCTGTTGTACGGTCCTGATAACGGAGTGCCGTCACCTGGCTGCCATCACCGACGACTTCCGTGGTCAAGGCTGATTTGATTACCGTGGTATTTGGCAAACTGTTTAATTTGTCCTGCAATACTTGATCGGCACGCAAAGTATCCGAGAATTCGAGCAGGGTGACGTGTTCTACAATCCCTGCCAAATCAATTGCCGCTTCTACGCCTGAATTCCCCCCACCAATCACCGCAACACGTTTACCTTTAAACAGTGGACCATCACAGTGTGGGCAGTAGGCTACACCACGGGTACGGTATTCTGCTTCACCCGGAACATTCATTTCTCTCCAGCGCGCACCGGTTGAGAGAATAACGGTTTTCGATTCAAGTTTTGCGCCATTTTCCAGCTCCACTTGCACCAGACCATTCGCGGTTTTGTCTGCACCGACCAAATGTTTCACTCGTTGCAGACTCATGATGTCCACACCATATTCACGGACATGTTCTTCCATCGCCGCAGCAAATTTAGGTCCCTGGGTTTTCTGTACGGAAGTGAAGTTTTCAATATCCATGGTGTCCATGACCTGACCACCCAAACGCTCCGCCACAATGCCGGTTTTGATGCCTTTACGTGCGGCATAAATCGCAGCGGTATTGCCTGCAGGGCCACCACCAATCACCAGCACATCAAAGGCCGCTTTGGCATTGAATTTTTCTGCATCTTTCGCGGCTGAGTTGCTGTCCAATTTGGCGATGATTTCTTCCAGCGTCATTCGACCTTGACCGATATGCTGGTTGTCCTGGAATACCATTGGAACCGCCATGATTTTGCGTTCTTCAACCTCTTCCTGGAAGAAAGCCCCATCAATCATGGTCGCTGTGGTACCCGGGTTGTAGATAGCGATCAGGTTTAATGCCTGCACCACGTCCGGACAGTTATGGCAGCTGAGTGAGACAAACACGTCAAAGTCAGCTTTCAGGTTCAGTCCTTTAATCTGGGCTAGAACTTCGTCAGACACTTTTGGCGCATAACCGGAAACCTGTAATAAGGCGAGAATCAATGAGGTGAACTCGTGTCCCATCGGCAAACCGGCAAAGTTCACGCGGGGCTGTTCACCAGCCTTGGCAATGCCGAAACTTGGACGACGGCTGTTTTGACCGTCAAAGCGAGCAGTTACCTGATCGGACAAGGCCGCAATTTCTTCCACCAGTTCTTTGATTTTGACGGCTTTGTCGGACTCATCGAGAGAAGCCACCAGTTCGATTGGGCCTTGTAAACGTTGTAATAAAGTTTTCAGTTGTGCTGTAGTGTTCTGATCTAACACGGCTTATGCTCCCAATATAGTGTCTATTTTCAATGGATTTATCATACGATAGCTTTCTTGATTGGTGAAATGTTTTATTTTTATAAAAACGATCGTTTTTTTAAATTAATGATTGGGTTTTAAAATTTTTAGGGCGGGCACTTTATTTTTCATCAAAAAATACTTTTATTTTTTACAGTAAATTTACATGATAGCGCTGCATCTTGGAGAGGGAGAGGTCAGCAGTGCAGTTGGCTCGAGGGATTTATCAGCATTATAAAGGACAGCTTTATCAGGTCTTTCACGTGGCACGGCATAGTGAAACAGGAGAAGCCCTCGTGGTTTATCAATGTCTGTATGGCGATTATTCGATGTGGGTTCGTCCACTAAGTATGTTTATTGAACAGGTTGAAATTGATGGACACTGGCAGGCACGTTTTCAATTGCTACAAGCCTTGGATTAAATGAAAAAAAGACGTGAAGAATGGGCTTCACGTCTGAAAGCGTTAAGCAATTGATAACTTGCAAAAATGTAAATCGTATTGCAGATATTTTTGTACAAAAGCCGCTTTATTCTCAGAGCGCAGCAAATTGTTATAAATAAATTCCGGAACCGGATGGTACAGTTCTCCCGTACCATTACTATAAAAAATCTTTAAGTAGCGAGATGCAGGGTTATATTTCCAGTGGATGACCACAAGCACTTTTTCCATACGCGTCCCTCCTTGTTATTTTTGTATAGGTGAAAACATCCTGTTTTTTTAAGGCTATGTCTTTATTGGTCTTGTTTGATTTGAATGTACTCCTGTTTCTGCAACCTGGGTAGAGGGATTGCATGAAAACCTTAAAATAAATCACAGACAATAAAAAACCACTCGCAGCGGAGTGGTTTTTTAGTTGAAATCTATTCTTTACAGATTAGATTTTACCAACTAGGTCGATTGAAGGAGCAAGTGTTGCATCGCCTTCTTTCCATTTAGCAGGGCAAACTTCACCTGGGTGAGCGTGAACGTATTGAGCTGCTTTTACTTTGCGAAGAAGTTCTTGCGCATCACGGCCGATACCGCCTGCATTGATTTCAACGATTTGGATTTTGCCTTCTGGATCGATAACGAAAGTACCACGATCAGCAAGGCCAGCGCCTTCAATTAATACTTCGAAGTTTTTAGCCAAAGTCCAAGTTGGGTCGCCAACCATTGGGTATTCGATTTTCTTGATTTCAGCAGAGCTGTCGTGCCAAGCTTTGTGAGTGAAGTGAGTATCAGTAGATACTGCATAGATTTCAACACCTAGCTTTTTGAATTCAGCATAGTTGTCAGCAAGGTCACCCAATTCAGTTGGGCAAACGAAAGTGAAGTCTGCTGGATAGAAGAAGAATACAGACCATTTGCCTTTAAGATCAGCTTCAGTAAGGTCGATGAATTGGCCGTTATGGAAAGCAGTTGCTTTAAATGGTTTAACTTCAGTATTAATTAAGCTCATCATTGTCTCCATGATTGAGATGATTATTGAATTTCGAGGTTTATCTTAAATAACTTTGTGTTATTGGTGAAATAGTATTTTTTTATTGAAGGAATCGGAAAAATGAATTTTATCCGTTTCCCGATGCTATTTCATCACACGCGCTGTGTTGTCTATTGAACTGGAATCAGATGATATCCGCATGACAACCACATCACGATTTTAGTGCTTTCAAATTTATGGAGACGAATGATCTGAATTCAAGGGCAGATGTTTTAAAAAAGAAAAAATATATCCCTGGTGGTTTGCTTTCTCTAGTCGGCATTCCCACGTAAAATAGGCGACCAACCTAGATTTTGTATATACAAGGATATGAGCCCGGTGCTGAGTCATTTAAATGTAGATCAATTTGTCATGGCGCGTGACCGACATCGTTTAAATCGACTGCGTAAAGGTAAAGAAGCCCATCCAGAAAAATATCAGGAACTGTTTGAACGTTCCAACCATAAAGTCCGTGAACGTCTGGCTCGCATTCCACAGATCAAGCTGAATCAGGAACTGCCGGTGACCCAGTATGCGGATCGGCTGATTCAGGCGATTCAGCAGCATCAGGTGATTATTGTGGCTGGTGAAACTGGTTCTGGTAAAACTACCCAGTTACCACAGATTGCCATGTTGGCTGGTCGTGGTCTCACTGGCCTGATCGGTCATACCCAGCCGCGTCGTCTGGCGGCACGCAGTGTGTCACAGCGCATCGCCGAAGAAGTCGGGCAGCAGTTGGGCGAGGCCATCAGTTTTAAAATCCGCTTCAATGAACAGGGTTCACAAGACTCAATTGTCCGTTTGATGACGGACGGGATTTTGCTAGCAGAACTGGCCAATGACAAATATCTGAGTAAATATGACACCATTATCATTGATGAAGCGCATGAACGTTCGTTAAATATCGATTTCATCATGGGTTATTTGAAACAGTTACTGCCAAAACGCCCTGATCTGAAAATCATTGTGACTTCAGCGACTTTAGACGTAAATCGTTTCAGCCAATATTTCAATAATGCCCCGATTTTTGAAGTCGAAGGCCGTAGTTATCCGGTTGAAGTGCGCTATCGTCCGATTTCTGAACTGACGATTGGTGGCAGTGATGATGATGACTTCGATGATTTTGAGGAAAACCTGCCGCGAGCGGTGGTGCAAGCGGTGGAAGAGTGTTTTCAGGATGCCGAAGAAAAAGGCCATCCGGAACATGCCGATATTCTGATTTTTGCCAGTACCGAGCAGGAAATCCGCGAACTACAGGAAACTCTGCAAAAATACGGGCCACGTCATACCGAAATTCTGCCGCTCTTTGCTCGTCTGGCCATTGCCGAACAGCAAAAAATTTTCAGCCCAAGTGGTAAAGGGCGACGGATTATTATTGCCACCAACGTGGCAGAAACCGCGTTGACTGTACCGAATATCCGCTATGTGATTGACAGTGGCTTTGCCCGCATCTCGCGTTATAACTATCGTTCTCGTGTACAACGCCTACCAATTGAAGCGATTTCGCAGGCAGCGGCCAACCAACGTAAAGGCCGTTGTGGCCGTATTGCACCGGGCGTTTGTATTCGTCTATATAGCGAAGAAGATTTCCTCAGCCGTCCAGAATTTACCGAACCGGAAATCAAACGGACCAACCTGGCCTCGGTGATTCTGCAAATGCAGAGTCTGGGTCTGGGCTCACTGGAACAGTTTGATTTTATTGAGCCACCGGATCATCGTTTGGTCAATGATGGACGTAAGCTGCTGGTTGAACTTGGCGCACTGAATGAAAATAAAGGTGAACTGACCAAAGTTGGACAGATGATGGCGCGGATGCCGATTGATCCGCGTCTGGCCCGGATGATCGTCGGTGGGGCACATTTTGGTGTGCTGAAAGAAGTGCTGATCGTCGTGTCGGCACTGGCGGTACAAGATCCACGTGAACGTCCGGCCGATAAACAGATGCAGGCAGATCAAAAACATGCCTTGTTTAAAGAAGCGGATTCCGACTTCCTGTTTTATTTAAAACTCTGGGATACGCTCAGTAACAATCAAGATATTCAAAGTGAAAACAAGCGGCGTGCCTTTGCGCGTCAGCATTTTTTAAGCTGGTTACGCCTGCGAGAATGGAAGCAGACCCATCGGCAACTGACCGAGTTGGCTGAAGGTTTAAAGTTATCGTTTAATGAAAAACCGGCCAATTATGAGAATTTGCATCGTGCTTTGTTGACTGGTTTGTTATCATTTATTGCCAACAAAACCGATGAACGCAATGTGTTTATGGCGGTGCGTCAGCAGAAAGCACGAATTTTCCCTGCTTCAACCTTGCATAAGACCAATACACCTTGGGTGATGGCCTTTGAAATGGTAGAAACCTCACAGGTATATTTGCGCACCTTGGCCAAGATTGAACCCGAATGGATTCTGCTCGCCGCGCGTGACCTGCTGAAATATCACTATTTTGAGCCGCACTGGTCGAAGAAAGCAGGGGTTGTGCATGCCTATGCACAAATCTCGCTGTTTGGTCTGATCATCCAGCCGAAACAGCAAGTCAATTTTGAAAAAGTTGATCAGGCCGCCGCGCATGAAATTTTCCTGCGTGATGCACTTACCACAGGCAATCTCGGCATTATGCCGCCATTCTTGCAGCATAACTTGCTCAAGTTGGAAGAGGTGGAACGGGTTGAGGATAAATTGCGCCGTCGTGATCTGGTGGTCGATGAAGAAACCATTTACCAGTTCTATGCTGAGCGTATACCGCCGGAAGTAGCGAGCCGACGCTCATTTGAAGACTGGCGAGCCACAGTTGAGCCGAAAAATCCGCGTTATTTATTTGTCGAAGATGATGCGCTGTGGCTCAATGACCGGCCGACTACACAACAGTTCCCAGATTATTTGCGTAATGGTGAGTTAAAGCTGGCGACCAGTTACCGCTTTGATCCAAGTCATGACGAAGATGGTGCGACCGTGAAAATTCCGTTACAGGCTTTGCCGCAAGTGGATGAAAACATCTGGTCGTGGGGTATTCCTGGTTGGCGTCAGGATTTGATTGAGGCCTTACTGAAAGTCTTGCCCAAGGACAAACGCCGTAATTTGGTGCCAATTCCGGATACTGCACGTAAGCTGCTACAAAAAATCGATGCGGTGCATTTGCGTGAACATCTGTTTCGGTTTTTGGCTTTCCAGTTGCGTGGTGAGCAGATCGCGGAAAAAGACTTTTCGTTTGAACGGGTCGAGCCGTATTTATTGCCTTTGATCAAGGTCGTGGATGAAAAAGGCCGGGTGATCGAGCAGGGACGTGATCTGAGTGAATTAAAAGCCCGTTGCCGTGTCGAAACTCATCGCCCTGTGAAACAACTAAAAGGGGAGTTTAAAACCTTCCCGGAGAGTTTTGTTTTTGAAGCCAGCCAGAAAGTGACCGGGGTGGTGGTCAAGCAGTATCAGGCTTTGGTTGCTGCCAAAGCATTTGCAGAATTGGAGGCTAAGGATGAATCCGGTGTGGTGATCCAGACCTTTAATGATCAGGCCGAAGCGATCCGCCAGCATCGTGAGGGCGTGATTCGTCTGATTCATTTACAGTTAGGGGATTTGATCCGCCAGTTGAAAAAGCAGATCGCCAAACCCTTAGCATTGGCCTATTCCCCTTTAGGGGATAAAGCTCAACTGGAGCAGATGCTGGTCTATGCTACCTTGCAATTGGCCATGGTGGATTTGCCGATCAATGCGGCAGAATTTCAACAGACCTTGGATGCAGTGAAAAAGAACTTCTTGTCGCAGGGACAAGAAGCTCTAAAGATGTTGAGCGAAATTTATATCCAGTGGCAAGAGATTCGACGAAAATTATTGATGATAGATGCTGATATTTTTGGCCGCAGCATCGATGATATTGAGGATCAGCTGGATTTAATGAGTCTGAAAGATTTTGTTTACTGTAAACAGGCTCGGACTTGGGTTGAATATCCACGCTATTTGAAAGCCTTGCTGATCCGTCTGGAGCGATTGCCGAATAACTTACAGCGTGATGAACAGGCGATTATGCAAGTGGATCCTTGGATGGATAAGTTATTCAACTTTAAAAATGAGGAACGTCTGCAAGATGAGTTGTACCCAATGGTGGAAGAACTGCGGATTTCCCTATTTTCACAGCCGATGAAAACCAAAATGCCAGTATCCCCAACACGTCTGCAAAAGATCTGGCAACAACTTGCGCTTTAAGTAGCAAATAGAGCAAATCTATAGTGTGAAGATGAAGCAGTCGTCTGAATGAAAAACGCAGCGACTGTTTCATCTTGCTATTTGCGCGAAAGGGTATATGGAATAAAACGATATCGTGAGCGATATTTAAAATTCGCAAATGATGCTATATCTTATCTATGAAATATCGGATCACGATTAAAAGGATCGATGCCTTTATATGAGGTTTTGAGATGAGTCAGCCGAATGATTCTGATGATCGCTAAGATTGCGATATCAGGGTCACTCGAATTAAGCCGTTACAATCCGATAGATCAGAATGACGAAAGTCGCAACGAGGACAATGAGAGATAGAATAATCAAGATATTATTAGAGGAAAATTTCATCATGGATGTTCTAGTTCTTATTTAAGAATTTATATAACAAAAACTTAACAAAAGAACAATCCGGTAGCTCTCTTTTTAAATTGATTCAATTCGCTGAAACATAAAAAATTATCAGCGTGATTGATTGAGCGTCGAGCAAAATTGCGCATATGATAAGCCCTGAAAAATCTGAACACAGAATCAAATCATGTTATTAAATTATGATCTGCAGCCAGCAGTTGATACTGCAATTTCCGATGCACCGACCATTGTCCTAATCCATGGACTCTTTGGAAGCATTGGCAATCTAGGTGTGATCGCGCGTGCCTTCAAGGAACGCTATCCTGTTTTACAATTGGACATGCGTAATCATGGTTTATCACCACAATCCGAAGAAATGGACTATGCGCACATGGCTGCCGATGTCCGAGAAACATTGGATGTCCTTCACATTGGATCCTGCATTCTGATTGGTCACTCAATGGGTGGAAAAGTGGCGATGCGGCTGGCCAGTTTAATTCCAGAACGTGTAGAAAAGCTGGTTATTCTGGATATGGCACCCGTTGCTTACCAGGTACGGCAGCATGATGAAATCCTCAAAGCTTTATTTGCAGTGGAACAAGCCCAGGTCAGTTCACGCACTGAAGCGACTCAAATTATGCGTCAATATTTGCAGCAAGACATGGTCATTCAATTTTTAATGAAATCTTTTGCTGCTGGAAAATGGCGTTTTAATATCCATGCGATCCAGGCGCATTATGCCGATATTCTGTCTTGGAAAACTCAAACCGCTTTTACAAAGCCAAGTTTGTTCATTCGAGGTGGGGTATCCCCATATGTTCAGGAGCAGTATCTATCCGCGATTGAGGCTCAGTTTCCTTTGGCACAAGTGCAAACTATTGAGCAGGCGGGACACTGGTTGCATGCAGAAAAACCAGATCAGGTGATTGATCTCATTCAGGAATTTTTGTAAGAACACAGGTAGATTATGTTGGGTAATCTACCTGAATAAATGAGGTATTTAACTGCTGTAATTTTTAGTTGAACGGGAGATATTTATATTCTTTCAGTCCTAATCCAAGGCTGCCAGCCAGGTGATCTGCTCAGGCCGTAAGAGCGGATATATTCAATAAACTGGTTTTGTTCGTTGACATGCAAGGGAGCATCGGACAATTCTAATTTCTGAAAACGAAAATGTTTACGAACTTTGCCTGCGAAGGCTGAAGAACCGAAAGCTAAATCTTCAAAACTCCCCCACCATTCAAGAATCAACATGTCCTGGAACTGTCGGTTGATTTCTTCACGTAATTCACTGGTGAGTGTTTCATGGGTTAAATCATGCAACATGGGCCAAACTACCTGATAGAGTGCCTTTAATTGACGACGATCTAATTGAAACATCAGCATTTCAATTTCAAGCAGATGATCACTCAAATCTGTAGGGCTTTCAAACCATTTAAAGACGCATAAATTTTCGAGTGCAAAGGCACCTCGGGCAAAATAGCCACAACTGTTCAATGTAGGACAAAAGTCGGTAGCGACTTCTCCCATACTGACGGCAACTGAATTTTCTATCATATTTAATAATATTTAATTCGTATTAAAAATCATAAATACCTAAAAAATAATTGAATGTAAATATCTTAAATTTAAGCATTTTGTTTTAATTTTTTTGAATCGTGATCACATTTATATTTAAGTTGGCTATTAGTGATGAATATCACAATGAACTTTTTGGCGATTTGTCAAATTTTGAGCAATCTACTTTTTCTTGATGATTGAGATGCTTAGCCACAGCCGAATTGCTGAACCTAACTATAAATTGAAAGAACATTCACGGAAGTTATAAATAACTCATCTTTAAGTTTAAGCTGTAAATAAATGTGTGAGCAGTATCTTTTGTCATTACAAAAGAAACATGTGTGCAGAATTCTGCTGAATCTTATGTTTTGGCCCATTTATTGAGTAGAGTTAAAAATACCCGCTTACTTGAGCGGGTATTCATGCAAGCATTTGGTGCTAGAGGTTTAATGGGATATTAGAATTTCTTTTCCAGAGTTAACCATACACTTGGGATCGAAGAGTTCACTCGGGATTCATAGAGCGTACCATCGGATTGTTGAGTCAAGAATTCCTTGTAATCTGTTGCCAGAATATTGCGAGCCGTCAAAGTTGTGCCCCAACCTTGTCCGAATTTCTTGCTTACACTGAGATCCAGATTTACACGTTGATTGGTGGTACGTTCATAAGGTTGATCGTTCAAGGCACGAGTAAATTTCGGTGTGTAATTCAGAGTAAAACTGGTGGAGAGCTGCCAAGGCTGGTAGCTATAAGATAGACCCATGCTGGCAGTGTACGGTGCAACATCGCTCGCCAGACGTTCACCGGTCGTATTATTGTCAATTTTAGCGCGAATGCTGGAAAGTTGCCCATTCAGCATTAAAACGTGACCTGCAGCCGTTTGTTTGATGGCATAACGCCCAGAAATTTCAACCCCATAAGCGGTTGCTTTGCTCTGGTTTTGAGGGCGCTGCACGTAACGGTCACCTTCGAGAGCAATCACGTTTTCGATATAATCCACAATGTTGCGCTGGAAAGCTGTCATATTCATACCACCTGATGCGGTGTTATAGCCTAAAGTGGTTTCAAGTGCAGTGATTCTCTCCGGTTTTAAGGTAGGATTGCCGCCGCGATCGGGGTTATTCAGGCTACCGGCATCGCTATCTGTGGAGATGCTGACCGTGGGGGCTAAACGACTGCTTTGCGGACTTTGAAAAGCACGGCTCAGGTTGGTTTGTAATGACCAGGCATCAGTGAATTCAAAGCGATGTGCTAAGACAGGACTAAAATGCTGATCATCATAATCGACCAGTCCTCTGCGTTGAATCCATTCCTGCCGAGCCCCAAAAGTTAAGGTTTGTTGTGGGGTAAAACGCCAACTGCCCTCACTATATAAAGCATATCGCCGTTCATCCAGTGTCTCGGCCACATTGCTTTTCAGTTCATTACTGCGCAAATCCGTGCCAAATTTGATCTGTTTGTCATCATCCAGCTTGCGCAAGCCATCATAAGCCAAGCCATACTCATGAATCGTTTCATCGGTATAGACCGAACGATCCAAAGAACGGGTTAATTGGGTTTCTGTCTGGCGTTCAGTTGAGAAGCGCACTTTGTCAGAAGCGTGATCGGCATTGCGTTCATAACGCGTGTTTAGCCTTATACTGCTGTTGTCATCATCCTGTAATTGTCCGTTGCGGTGACCCTGACTTTGCATGTCACGATAAAACAGTTCAGCCACCAGTTTCTGTTCATCATCCAGACTATATTCAACACGTGGCGCCAGCATTTGCATCACCCGGTCAGTAATACGTTTCTGCACGGTGCTTTTTCCCGTGTGATCGGTGGTCTGACTCATCGCTGTGGTATCTAGCCACATCTGATTGGCAGACAGGCTATAGCTCCAGGCATTTTGGCGACCATCGGTTTGTACACTGAGTTGTTTACGCATTTCCTGTTCTTGGCCAGAATCAACTTCGCCATAACCGATGCGAATATTGCCATTGATTAGAGCATCAAGCGGTTCTTTTAAAATAATATTGACGATCGCTGAAGAGGCAACTGAAGCCTGTGCCACACTAGGCTGTTTGACAATCTCGATCCGTTCAATCATATCAGTGGTAATGCTGTCGACGACCGACATGCCACCACGTGGACCACCTTGTACGGGTTCTCCGTTAATCAGGAAAGTGGGGCCACCTCCACCGCGAAAGCGCATCCCTGAAGCTACACTATTGCCACGTGGGCCTTGTCCGGGTGCAGGTAATTGGAAACCGGCGGCACGCCGTAAAGCATCACTCACTGACTGATCGCCATATTGCAACATTTCTTCGCGCGTCACGACCGTTTTGGCGACGGCGCTAATGTCTTGGTTCTGGTTGTCAGGGCTTGCCTGAAAAGTCAGGGTTTTGAGGATCTGTGGAGTAGATTCGGTTGTTGGTGTTGCCGAAGACGTTGTTTCTGTGTCTGCTGCCCACGCAGGTGAGGTGATGGCAAGGAGGGCTAAGCTCAGCGGCGTGATTTTCCTTTCAATGCGTTGAGACTTCATAATCAATCCAGCGAGTTCATATATGAGAAATTTTGTGGAAGCTTAACGTAAAATTATGAAGAAAATGAGAGGAATAGTAATTTCTATTCGCATTTATAAGAATTTTATAGCTCAGTTGAGTTGTGAAACTAGAGGAATGCCACATGCAACATATCTTTTTAGTCTAGGTGTATGGGGGAAAAACTGTTTTGTCGTAATGCAACAAGCCCCTGACTTGAGATCAGGGGCTTGAGGGTATTAGGGTTTGGGGGGGACTCTTTTTCGAGCTTCCTGCATTTGACTTATAATTATTGTTTTATGTCTGTGGAACATCCTGTTCCGTATGACTTAAATATAGAAAAAATGATACGAAGAGCAAAGCCGACAAAAACGCTTTGAGTTGTAATCTTTTGCTTACATTAAAACAATATTGTGTGCTTTAACCGTACGATTCATGTTTGAGAAAAAACTCGAAACAATTTTAAGGCTGGATTATTCATTTATTAATACTATACTAGGGTATAGTATAGATATTGGATTCAATGATGCCGAAACAAGTAGAAGACAAAAAGAAAATGCTGTTACGGGTACGCCGAATTAAAGGGCAAATTCAATCACTAGAACGAGCACTAGAAGACGACACCGCCTGTGCTTCTATTCTTCAGCAGATTTGTGCCATTCGCGGAGCAACCAATGGTTTGATGACCGAGCTTCTCGAGATCCATTTAAAAGACACCCTGGTATCGGGTGAAACCTCAGAGCAGGACAGAGCGGAGGAGCTGGTCGAGATCAGCAAAATCCTCAAATCCTATTTAAAGTAGCACCATTAGGAGATATTTCTATGAAATCTCGTGCAGCAGTCGCATTTGGTCCAGGTCAACCTCTACAAATTGTAGAAGTGGATGTCGCTCCACCGAAGGCCGGAGAAGTGCTGATCAAGATTAGCCATACGGGCGTGTGTCATACCGATGCTTTCACCTTATCGGGGGATGATCCAGAAGGCGTTTTTCCAGTCATCCTAGGCCATGAAGGTGCCGGTGTCGTGGTGGAAGTGGGTGAAGGTGTAACCAGTGTTCAACCTGGTGATCATGTGATTCCGCTGTATACCGCTGAGTGTGGTGAGTGTCTGTTCTGTAAGTCTGGTAAAACCAACCTGTGTGTGGCGGTACGTGAAACTCAAGGTAAGGGGCTAATGCCGGATGGTACGACTCGTTTCTCTTATAACGGTCAGCCAATTTATCACTATATGGGGTGTTCAACCTTTAGTGAGTACACTGTGGTTGCAGAAGTTTCTCTGGCCAAAATCCACCCCGAAGCCAACCATGAGCATGTCTGCCTGTTGGGCTGTGGTGTAACGACCGGCATTGGTGCGGTACATAACACGGCAAAAGTACAGGAAGGTGATAGTGTCGCAGTCTTTGGTTTAGGTGGCATCGGTCTGGCGGTGGTACAGGGTGCACGCCAAGCGAAAGCGGGCCGTATTATTGTGATTGATACCAATCCTGACAAGTTCGAACTTGCGAAACAGTTTGGTGCAACCGATTTTGTCAATCCGAAAGATTATGACAAGCCCATCCAGCAGGTGATTGTGGAAATGACCGGTTGGGGCGTTGATCATTCCTTTGAATGTATTGGCAATGTGAATGTCATGCGTGCGGCGCTGGAGTGTGCACATCGTGGCTGGGGACAATCCGTGATTATCGGCGTGGCAGGTGCCGGTCAGGAAATCTCAACTCGTCCATTCCAGTTAGTAACCGGACGTACCTGGAAAGGCACTGCCTTCGGTGGCGTTAAAGGTCGTAGTCAATTACCCGGCATGGTAGAAGATGCTATGAAAGGTGAAATCCAGTTAGAGCCGTTTGTCACCCATACCATGGGGCTGGATCAGATCAATGAAGCTTTTGATCTGATGCATGAAGGGAAATCGATCCGTAGTGTGGTGCACTACGATTAAGCTAAACTCTTGAGTGTAAATCTAGTCATCAAGCAAAAGGGTGCATAACGCTCTTTTGCTTGAGCCACTCTAAATTCTTTATTGATTTCACCGACTCGTTGTTCTATTCACAAGCATTTCAACCCAAACTTTCTGGAAGAATTCGATTTCTACAGATTCGAAGCCGATCAGACTAAAATTCCGGCAGAATTCTTCTTCTCAAGCAGATTGATCTCAAAAAAACGCTGAATGCAAACATCGCTCAGTTGTGATTGCTTGGTCATGTAGAGCTGTCAAAAGCAGATTTTTTAGCGCGATGTCATCATGAATTCATACCCATCAATAGACAAAAACATAATCAAACAAAACAATAGCAAAAAAGCCAAGGCTCAGTTACGATCAAGCTATAGCTTGAGTTTTGTGTAATAAAAGCAACACGTGCATAACAAAAAAACTGTCTTACAGGCGGATCTATTTTTATTCAGGTGAAGCACGTTTCAAGCGCGATGACATTTAATTTTGACAACCATAGAATGCACATCGCAGAGGGAAGTTTAGAACTTTATTAAAACGATAAACGGAGATGCATATGAGTGAACAACATTCAACAACAAAAGGTCAGTGCCCGGTGATGCATGGTGCACATACCGTGAGTGGTACATCGAATATGGCGTGGTGGCCGAATGCACTCAATCTAGATATTTTGCATCAACATGATCGCAAGACCAATCCATTACAAAATTTCAATTATCGTGAAGAAGTTAAAAAACTGGATGTCGCTGCACTGAAAAAAGACCTGACTGATTTCATGACTCAAAGTCAGGCTTGGTGGCCAGCAGATTGGGGTCATTATGGTGGTTTGATGGTGCGTATGGCTTGGCACTCTGCTGGGACTTACCGAATTGCGGATGGTCGTGGTGGGGCAGGAACCGGCAGCCAGCGTTTTGCTCCGCTTAACTCTTGGCCAGACAACGGTAACCTGGATAAAGCCCGTCGTTTACTTTGGCCGATTAAAAAGAAATATGGCAATAAACTGAGCTGGGCTGATCTGTTTATTTTGGCCGGTAATGTGGCTTATGAATCGATGGGATTCAAAACTTTCGGTTTTGCTTTCGGACGCGAAGATGTCTGGCACCCAGAAAAAGACATTTACTGGGGTGCTGAAAAAGAATGGTTGGCACCAACTGGAAGTGAAGGTAGCCGTTATTCAGGGCAACGTGATCTGGAAAATCCGTTGGCTGCGGTAATGATGGGGCTGATTTATGTCAATCCTGAAGGGGTGGATGGTCACCCAGATCCATTAAAAACAGCACAAGACATGCGTGTGACCTTTGCCCGTATGGCCATGAATGATGAAGAAACGGTGGCTTTGACAGCGGGTGGACATACTGTCGGGAAGGCGCATGGTAATGGTAATGC
The DNA here is from genome assembly GCF_035916735.1 of Acinetobacter minutum. Taxonomy (NCBI): domain Bacteria; kingdom Pseudomonadati; phylum Pseudomonadota; class Gammaproteobacteria; order Moraxellales; family Moraxellaceae; genus Acinetobacter; species Acinetobacter minutum. The sequence goes on along the minus strand of NZ_JAQIHG010000016.1, from coordinate 29,057 downwards.
AGCCAATTTAGGACCTGCACCGGAAGCCTCTGATATTGAGGAACAAGGTTTGGGTTGGGTGAATCACACGACACGTGGTATTGGTCGCGATACCGTTACCAGTGGTATTGAAGGAGCATGGACCACCCATCCAACCCAATGGGACAACGGCTATTTTGATATGCTACTGAACCATGATTGGGAGCAGACTAAGAGTCCTGCAGGTGCTTGGCAATGGCAACCGGTGAGTATCAAGGAAGAAGACAAACCGGCGGATGTCGAAGATGCTTCTATTCGCTGTATGCCGATGATGACTGATGCCGATATGGCATTAAAAATGGATCCGGAGTATCGCAAGATTGCCGAGCGTTTCCATCAGGATCCTGCCTATTTTAATGAAGTCTTTGCACGTGCCTGGTTTAAATTGACCCATCGTGATCTTGGGCCAAAAACCCGTTATATCGGTCCGGAAGTACCTGCTGAAGACCTGATTTGGCAGGATCCAATTCCTGCAGGTCGTCGTGACTATGATGTGGCTGCTGTTAAAGCAAAAATTGCTGCAGCGGGTTTGCCAATTGCTGAAATGGTGGCGACAGCTTGGGATAGTGCACGTACCTTTCGTTGCTCGGATTATCGCGGTGGTGCCAATGGTGCACGTATCCGTCTGGCCCCTCAAAAAGACTGGCAGGGTAATGAACCTGAACGTTTAACTAGGGTTCTGGCGATTTATGAAAAAATTGCTGCCGAGACGGGGGCGAGTATTGCAGATGTGATTGTGCTGGCAGGAAATCTGGGGGTCGAACAGGCTGCCAAAGCCGCCGGTTTTGACATAGACGTTCCTTTTGTGCCTGGACGTGGTGATGCGACACAAGCGCAAACCGATGTGCAATCTTTTGAAGTGTTGGAGCCACTTGCTGATGGTTTCCGTAACTGGCTAAAACAGCATTATGTTGCGCAACCGGAAGAATTATTGCTGGATCGTGCGCATCTGATGGGATTGACCGCCATTGAAATGACCGTGCTAATGGGTGGGATGCGTGTCTTGGGAACCAATTATGCTGGTAGCCAAGATGGGGTCTTCACCGATCGGGTAGGTGTCTTGAGCAATGACTTCTTTGTACATCTGACCGATATGACCTATCGCTGGCAGCCGACTGGACGTAATTCGTATCAGATAATTGATCGTGCAACCGGTACCGTGAAGTGGACAGCGACTCGTGTAGATCTGGTTTTTGGTTCTAATTCGGTATTGCGTTCCTATGCGGAACATTATGCCCAAGATGACAACCAGGAGAAATTTGTTCATGATTTTGTTGCGGCTTGGAACAAAGTCATGAATGCAGACCGTTTTGATCTTGCCTGATGTTGATTCGTTTTCCTCAAGCTGAGCGTACTTGGCTTGAGGGGCAGGTTTGGATAGGTTGCAAGTGAAGCATGTATACAAAACCGATCCATAAAAAAAGGCCTTATCAGTGATAAGGCCTTTTTGAATTTTGGAGCGGGAAACGAGACTCGAACTCGCGACCCCAACCTTGGCAAGGTTGTGCTCTACCAACTGAGCTATTCCCGCAATCTATGTCGCGCATTATAGAGTGTTTCATTAAACTGTCAACACTCTCTCTGCATGACTGTCTAATTAATCGGCACGACGCCAGATGGTACCCTGACGGGTATCTTCCAGAACAACACCTTGCTCAAGCAAAGATTGACGAATTCCATCTGCTTTCGCGAAGTCTTTGGCTTTTTTTGCATCAATACGTTGCTGGATCAGATCTTTAATTTCAGCTTCTGACAAGCCTAAAGTTTCTTGACCAATATCTGATTTTAAGAACTCTTCAACCGGATGCTGCACAATCCCGAGAATGTTGGTGAGATGGTGTAGAGTAGAGTAATACACTGCTGCTTGTTCAGCTTGCTGCTCTTTGACAGCACGGTTCAATTCTTTATTGATTTCAAACAGTACAGCAATTGCTTCTGCGGTATTAAAGTCATCACGCATCGCCACATTGAAACGTTCGACAAAATTTTCATCAAGCGTATCTACGCTGTGATCAGCATACACTTGTTGATAGGCTTTAAAAGAGTGATAGAAACGAGTCAAGGTCGTTTTGGCTTCTTTTAATGCGGTATCCGAGAAATTGATCGGACTACGATAATGTGAAGAAACAATAAAGTAGCGGATCACTTCAGGATGGAATTTCTCCATCACGTCACGGATGGTGAAGAAATTTCCCAGTGACTTCGACATTTTTTCGCCATCGACATTGATGAAGCCGACATGCATCCAGTAATTAACATATTGCTCACCAGTCGCCGCTTCGCTTTGTGCAATTTCATTCTCATGGTGCGGGAACAGCAGATCGCTACCACCGCCATGAATGTCAAAATGGTTGCCTAGGCAGCAAGTGGACATTGCAGAACACTCAATGTGCCAGCCTGGACGGCCTTTGCCCCAAGGGGAGTTCCAGAACGGTTCATTTTCTTTGGCATGTTTCCACAGTACAAAGTCAAACGGGTGTTTTTTCTCGACTTCGACATCGACGCGTTCTGAGGCACCTGCTTGCATATCGTCGAGTTTACGACCCGATAAACGGCCATATTTGGCAAATTGGTCGACCTGAAAGTATACGTCACCATTGTCTGCCGGATAAGCAGCACCTTTATTAACTAAAGTGCCAATCATGCTTTGCATCTGATCAATATATTCGGTCGCGCGAGGAGACTCATCCGGATCCAGGCAACCCAAATGATGAGCATCGTCATTCATGGCCTGAATAAAACGGTCAGTCAGGGCTTGAATGGTTTCGCCATTTTCATTGGCACGTTTGATAATTTTGTCGTCAATATCGGTAATGTTACGCACATATTTGACTTGCCAACCCTGACTACGCAAAAAGCGGATGATGTAGTCAAATGCAACCATGACTCGAGCGTGGCCAATATGACAGTAATCATAAACCGTCATACCGCAAACATACATGTCGATATGACCTTCGACGCGAGGTACAAATTCAACTTTTTTACGTTGCTCTGAGTTGTATAGAACAAAAGGTTGCATATATAAAGGTCTTCAAAGGCTCAAACACAGGTTACTCATCATAACTGAAGCTCCATTTTTCACAAAGTTTTATGCAGTATTTTTATGGTGTTGTGAAAAGTTCATATTTTGAAAGCTGAGATTCGCGTAGATATGTTAAACTTCTGCACAATATTTTGATTGAAATTATGCGACTCTAATAAGAGTGAAGGTACGTTTATCTTGAATTCATCGAACATGTCCAATCAGATCGATTTCCAAAAAGTGGCACGCGAAACATTGCGCCTCGAAGAACAAGCCTTGCATGTATTGGCTGAGCAAATTGATGAGCGTTTTAGTCGTGCCTGTGAAATTATTTTGCAGTGCCAAGGCCGTTTGGTCGTGACGGGAATGGGGAAATCCGGTCACATTGGCCGTAAAATGGCAGCAACTTTTGCCTCTACCGGAACACCGTCTTTCTTTATGCATCCAGGTGAAGCCGGACATGGTGACTTGGGAATGCTAGTACGTGGTGACGTACTGATTGCGATATCGAACTCCGGTAAAAGTGATGAGATCATGATGTTGATGCCGTTAATCAAGCATCTTGGTGTGCCACTGATTACGATTAGCGCGAATGATACTGGACCGATGCCACAAAATGCCGACGTTGCTTTGACGCTGGGTGATTTGACTGAGGCTTGTCCACTTGGTTTAGCACCAACTTCGAGTACCACTGCAACGTTGGCTTTGGGCGATGCCTTAGCGGTTGCTTTGCTTGATGCACGTGGCTTTACTGCGGAAGATTTTGCCCGTTCACATCCGGCTGGTGCTCTCGGCAAACGTTTACTTTTGCATGTGAAACATCTGATGCATAAAGGGGCTGAATTGCCAAAAGTCAGACCGGATATGCCAATGAGTAAAGTGCTTTACGAAATCAGTGATAAACGTCTGGGTTTAACCACCGTAGTCGATGAACATGACACCTTATTGGGTATTTTCACCGATGGTGATTTACGTCGTATGATTGACCGTCAGCAAGGGTTTGATATCAATGTAGCGGTTGCTGATGTTATGACAAAAAAACCGTTTACAATTTCTGCGGAAGCACGTGCGGTAGAAGCTTTGGAATTATTGCGTGACAAGAAAATTAACCAGTTTGTTGTGGTGGATGAAGCGAATAAAGTCATTGGAGTCATTAGCATGCATGATCTGATTCAAGCAGGGGTAAATTAAATCATGGCATCGTATGTATTATTAGAGCATGCACGTCATATGCAGGCATTGGTTCTGGATGTAGACGGTATTTTAAGTGATGGTTTTATTACCTTAACCAATAGCGGCGATGAAATTAAATCCTTTGATATTCGTGACGGTCTGGGGATGAAGCTGGTACAACAGGCGGGCATGAAGGTGATCATTATCACCGGACGTCAAAGTCATATCGTCAATAAACGTATGACCGATTTAGGCGTAGACCTGATTTTTCAGGGTCGTGAAGATAAAGGTGTTGCACTGCGTGAAGCCTGTGCACAGCTCAATATCTTTCCTGAAGACTGTCTATACATGGGGGATGACTGGCCAGACCTTTCAGCTTTCTCGATTGCCGGCATGAGTGTGACTGTTCCAAATGGTCATGTAGAAGTACGACGTCGTGCAGATTTAGTCACACAAGCTATGGGCGGACGTGGTGCAGTACGTGAAGTTTGTGACATGTTGTTAACAGCCAAGGGTGTTTATCAGGAATTGCTTGAAAAATACTTGGCTGTGCCACATTAAACCTTTAAGCCTCTTTTGAAATGGAAATAGTGCCTGACCTATGGATACCAAAGTTCTCTATGCAATAGCGATTACCGTTGCGACCGTGAGTGGGGGCTATTACTATTTCAGTGGCAAAAGTCAAAAACTGGACATTGAGTCTGGCCGTAATATGACTTATGCCGCACAGGGAATCCAACTCACTCAAACAGACGAGCAAGGCAATTTGCATATTCGTGCAAAAATCGATCGTCTTGAGCAAGACATGCAGCGCAAAACCTCGCATTTGCAACACTTGGATGCCAGCCTGTATCAGCAGGGCAAAGTGGATGCCACTTTTTCTGCGCAACAGGGCAATGGTTTTAATGACAATGAAAAAATTGTCTTGAGTGGAGATGTGGTTGCTCGCAAGTTTGGTCCTCAAGGACAACTAGATTTCCGTACTGATGAGCTGACTGGTTATCCAAAACTCCGCCAGATTGAGACCAATCACCAGGTTGTGGTGCAGTCGCCACAGGCTGAATTTATCAGTCAGGGGCTTAAAGCCAATTTAAATGAAGGGCAGTACGAGTTTTTTAATATTCGAGGAAAGTATGCACCAAGTTCATAAATCATCATTATTCAACGCTTTCCTAAAAAAAGCGGCTTTTGTGGGATGCATGACCGCGTTTGCTACGGCTGCCTGGGCTTTACCATCGGATCGTAACCAGCAAATTTCCTTGGTGGCGGATCGTGCGACCTATAATGAGCAAAGCGGTGTAACGACTTATAGCGGCAATGTGGTGATTGAACAGGGCACTATGCGTCTGCAGGCTGATTCGATTGTAGCGAAGTTAAATGCGAATCGTGAGATTAGTACAATTACGGCTACAGGACGTCCGGCAAAATTCCAGCAGCAGATTGATGTGAAAAAAGGCTTGGCACGTGGTCAGGCACAAAAAATTGTTTATGATGCCTCAACGGGTATTATTACCTTATCGGGTGGCGCTTATCTTGTTCAGGATGGGGCGAGTATTCGCGGTTCAACCTTACGCTATAGTATGAACAAGGGCGATATCGAAGCAACGGGCGGAACAAATGGTACAGGTAAAGGCCGTGTACAAATTATTATTCCGCCGTCAGCGAGTAAGACTTTCCCGGGAGCACGTGATTAATGGAACAATCACTTCAGCAACCACAAACTTTATGTATCAAGCATCTTGCAAAAAATTACAGTAAACGTTGGGTCGTGCAAGATGTTTCCTTTACCATGCAAAGCGGCCAGATTGTTGGACTGTTGGGACCAAACGGTGCAGGCAAAACCACCAGTTTCTATATGGTGGTCGGATTGGTGCGGATGGATAAAGGTGAGATTCATCTGGATGATCTGGATTTATCTGATCTCGCGATGCATGAGCGTGCCCGCAAAGGGATTGGTTATTTACCGCAGGAAGCGTCGATTTTCCGTAAATTGACCATCGCTGAAAATATTATGGCGATTCTGGAAACTCGTAAAGATCTCAATAAACAGCAACGTCAGCAACGTTTAGACGAGCTGTTGCACGATTTTAAAATTACCCATATTAAAGATTCTCTAGGGATGAGTGTCTCGGGTGGTGAGCGCCGTCGTGCTGAAATTGCGCGTGCCTTGGCTGCTGATCCGAAATTCATGTTACTGGATGAACCTTTTGCTGGTGTTGACCCGATTTCCGTCGGCGATATCAAAGAAATTATCCGTGGTCTTAAAAATCGTGGTATCGGCGTTTTGATTACCGATCATAATGTTCGTGATACGCTAGCGATTTGTGAAAAGGCGTATATCATCAGTGAAGGTGCGGTGATAGCGGAAGGAACTTCACAAGAAATCCTGGACAACGAAACTGTTCGTCAGGTGTACTTAGGTAAAGATTTTACAGTTTAAGCTGTTATCAATTGCTTTAGAATCCTCATGTTTGCATGGGGATTTTTTATTTTCAAAGCAAAAAGCAAAACAGGTTATAATTTTACCGTTTTGTAGCCGTATTCTGATTTGACCTTATGCCATTCACGCTTGCTTATCCTGTTCAGTTTGAAGAAGAAATCAAAAAAAGCCGTTTTCAGGCGATGGCTGTGCCTGTTGACAGTGAGCAAGCGGTGAAAGACTTTCTTGAAGAAAACAAAGATCCTACCACCACACATCAGTGCTGGGCCTGGAAAATTGGTAATCATGTACGCTTTAATGATGATGGGGAACCCTCAGGTACAGCGGGACGTCCAATTTTAGCTACGATTGAAGGCAATGAGCTGACTAATGTGCTGGTCTTGGTCAACCGCTGGTATGGTGGCATTAAGTTGGGGACGGGTGGACTGGTTCGTGCTTATGGTGGCTGTGCAGGGCAATGTTTGAAACTGGCAGAAAAAATCGAGCTCATTCTGAAAAAACAGGTTACATTTCATTGCCATTTCAATGAATGGGCCATTTTGCAGTATGAATTGACCCAGCAGCAAATCGACTATCAGGAACACTACGAAGCCGATGGGGTGAGGATTGAAGCTCTAATGCAACTCCATCAAATTGAACCGTTTGCTTTAAAAATTCGGGATATCACGCGTGGTCGTGAGTCGTTAAAAATCATGGAAGATGAAGAAAATGACTGAAGCCGATCCTCTATTAAAATATCGTGAACAGCATCAGCATCGTCTGAATTACATGCCTTGGCTGTATTATTCACTTAAGCCCAAACATCGTGCTTGGGCAGAAGCTTGGCAAAAAGACTATCAAGCCTATTTGATGGAAATGGAAACCGTAGAGATTGGAGAGAACTGCTTTATCTCACCGCTCGCGCATATATTTGCCGAACCTGGCCGAAAAATCATCGTTGGTGACAACACTTTTATTGCAGCAGATTGTACCTTGCATGGTCCATTAACGATTGGTCGTGAAGTCGCGATCAACCATCACTGTATTCTGGATGGTGGTCGTGCAGGAATCATCCTGCATGATCAGGTGCGTATTGCCGCCTATAGTCATTTATATGCCTTCGATCATGGCATGGATCTGCAACAGCCCATCTATCAGCAAGCTGTCCGCTCACAAGGCATTGAAATTGGACGAGATGTCTGGCTTGGAGCACATGTCGGCATTAAAGATGGTGTCCATATCGGGGAACAGGCGATTGTTGGCATGAATAGCATGGTCTGTAAGGATGTTGAGTCGCGCCAGATTGTGGCGGGAAATCCAGCACAATTTATTCGTTGGCGTGAATAAAAACAGCAAAAAATGCGCTTTTAGGAATTTTCTTACAGAAATCCGACTGCTTTGCAAAAAAGTTGTGTTAATTTAAAAAATAAGAAAAAACCAAGGCCTGAAGCCCGAAGAGAGGCAGATTAAAATGAAAAGAGTGATTGCCTGTATTGATTCGTCGCCGTGTATTAATGCGATTGCAGAAGCTGCGGCATGGATTGCCAGTCAAACCCAACGTGAATTGGTCCTCTTACAGATTTTAGACTACTATCCGGCAAGCTATCATTTAGGGGAAATCAGTGGTGTCATCGGCTTTGAAAGTAATGCCATGTTACTGAAAGAGCTGGCTGAACTCGAACAGAAGCAAAGTGAACTGGCAGTTGATTACAGTAATAATCTGTTAAAGCATATCAGTGAATTGATCCAGGAAAAATATGGCATTACCGCCAGCAAAATTCAGGAAAAAGGCGATTTTCTGGAACAGAGTTTCCACATTCTGCAGGAAGATGACATTGCGGTGATAGGTCGCGTGGGTGATCATTCCGCAGACCGCCATAAACCGATAGGCACCAATGTGGAAAACTTTATTCGTGGTGCAAAATCAACTGTGCTTACAGTCGGAGAAAAGTTTACGCCACCGACACGATTTATTTTTGCCTATGAATATTCCCCAACCTGTCAAAAAATGATGAAACGGATTGCACAAAGTGATTTATTGCGTCAACTGCAATGTCATCTGCTTTATGTAGGCGATCAACCGGAAGTGCTGAATGAACCTGAGCAATATCTCCGCGATGCAGGGCTCGATGTCGTGCTTGAATACCGTTATGGCGATGTTGCAGAAAATATCCTAGAGTATCAGCGTGAACATTCTATTCAGTTGATCGTGCTCGGTGCATTCAGCCATAGCAAGATTCACCAGTTTTTCTTGGGCAGTATTGCAACGACTATTTTCCGTAATGCCAGTGTACCGCTGTTGGTGGCGAAATAATCCCTGACTTGTGATTTAAATTTATCCATAGTTATCCGCATTTATTGTGGATAACTGTATGGACAAGCACGTTAATCACTTGATAATTCTTGTAAAAAAAGACATGTTTGTTTTTTGTACAAGTGTAAGCGTTTATTTCACAATCGCTAAGGCGAAGCCATCATGTCCTTTGCAGCCCACTGTTTGCAGTGCCGTGCAGGATAAAATTTTCGGGTGATTTTGTAAGCTTGCAAACAGTTCGCGAATCCCTTTAATGCTGGGTTTATTGTTGTCGGGATTAATAATTTCTCCGGCACGAATGACGTTATCCATCACAATCACGCTGCCCGAATGGCACAAATTCAGACTGAGCTCGAGGTATTCGGCATAGCTCTGTTTATCCGCATCAATAAACACAAAATCAAAGGGTTCAAAGTTGCTGACTTCAATGCCACGTAAAATATCGGCTGCACGACCCACGCGCAGATCAATCGTTTGAGGCAGCTGGGCATTGTCGATATTCTCTTGCGCTAAAGCCGCATGTGTATCACGACCTTCGATGGTTAAAATATATCCATCGTCGGGCAATGCACGTGCCAGCCACAAAGTGCTATAGGCGGCAAAAGTTCCCAATTCCAGCACACGTTTACAGTGATTCATCTGTATCAGCATTTGCAACAGCATACCTTGGTTGGGAGCCACGGCAAGATGATCCGGGAAACCTTTATCGGCTGTATTTTTGAGGTTCTGTAGCAGCTTTGGGTCTTCAGGAATTAAATGTGAATCAATGAATTGATCGACTTCTGTCCACATTTGTTGCATGAGCGTGTTCCCTATAATGCGTTAAGCGCATTGTAAACTTTTCAATCTAGAGTGCAATTTTTAACAGGTAGATTGCTGAAATCTTCAACAAATCAATATCAAAAAAACTCTAAAATTAAGAATAACTGCTGCACATCGAACTGTTACGGGTGAGGTCAGGCCCCCAAGTCCGATAGCCTTGGGTATCAATATGGATTTGCCCTGAACGGTAGAGGCCTAAGCCCATATTTAAACTTTGTCCATGTTCAATCCAGAATTGACATAATTTAAACTTGGTATTTTCAATAAAGGCATAATCTTCCGGTTGGGGGATTTCGGGTCCAATCCTGAAATCAATGGCCGAGTTGAACAGGTGGCGTGAAGAATTTGCCCCTCCCGCACACTGATTTAATGGCAAATCCCGATACACAGAGGTCACTTCAAAATCGGTCAGGATTTTTGCAGCCACCATATATTTAAAAATTCGAATAGTCGCCAGCTGATTGTCCCAGAGCTGTTGGTTCGGTACAGCATATTGTGAGCCACCACAGCGTTGCCAATCCCGTGCCGTACGTAACAGTTCAAAGGTGGGGATAATATTGGAAACATTATTACGTGCAAGAAAATGTTCATATTCCTGCATCTGTTCCAAATTATTGCCGATTGCAGTCCAATTATAGAAAGATTCTGGTGTGACCTTAGGGGATGTCGGACGTTCAATGCTGATCCGTTCTTGCGGGATATAAATACGTGATCCGCTAGGAGAGGTCATTTGACCGGTTTTTTGAGGGGAGGTCGCACACCCGATCATAACAAGTGGGACGATACTTGTGGTAAGCAGGCCCTTCAAAAATTGCTTCATCGAAAAATCAATTACTTAATACACTACCGCCAGTATTTTAATCTAAATCGCCGCAAAAAAATGCTTTAAATTGCAATCAAATGTTCCGACTATGTATAAAAAAAGACCAGCATGTGCTGGTCTTTTATTGATCTTACTTTTCTAAGTATTGCAATTTATTAGGTTTACCATTCCATTCTTCACGATCAGCAGGCTGTTCACCAATCTGCGTGATATTTGGCCATTTCTGTGATAAATCCGCATTCAGTTCGATAAATACTTCTTGGCCTTCTGGTAATTCATCTTCAGAGAAAATGGCATTTGCTGGGCACTCTGGTTCACAAAGCGCACAGTCGATACATTCATCTGGATTGATTACGAGGAAGTTTGGACCTTCATAGAAACAGTCTACTGGGCAGACTTCTACGCAGTCTTGGTATTTACATTTAATACAATTTTCAGTGACAACAAAGGTCATGGCGACAGCTACCTAAAAATATGGTTTTAATTAATTGCCTTATTTTAGGCAAAAAAAGCCTCTAGTAACAATTGCTTTTATTGATATTTGTTATATGCCGGGCTACTAAATTTAATAAAAGTTGATCAAAATCGTGTATGGCTCCTATAAAAACGGACTTTTCCCCAAAAAAGTCCGTTCATATTTAGAAGATCAACACCGCTTTAATTTTGTTGAGCCAGTAATTCCTTTAATGCATATAATTCAGCGAGCGCCTGACGTGGACTAAGCTCATCAATGTCCAGATGCTGTAATTTTTCCAGCACAGGAGAAGGTGACACTACCTCAATCAGTTCAGGTTCAGGAGCGATTTCAACACTCTTTTCTAATGGTGCAAACAAGTCATTTTGTACGGCGGTATGTAAATGTTGCTGTTGCTGCTTTTCCAGAATTTTTAAGCGTTTTTGTGCTTCTTTAATCACGCTAGCCGGGATACCCGCAAGTTTGGCCACCTGTAAACCATGACTCTGACTGGCTGGGCCATGCTGGACTTTATGCAACAAGATCAGATTGCCATTGAGTTCTTTGGCGGTGACATGGTAGTTGTCGATCCCCGGTTCTTGTGCCAATTCGGTTAATTCAAAATAATGAGTGGCGAACAGACACAGACACTTCACACGTTTGGCCAGTTCTAAAACGCATGCCCACGCTAAAGACAGACCATCATAGGTACTGGTTCCACGACCGACCTCATCCATCAAGACCAAGGATTGCGAAGTGGCATGATGTAAAATCTGCGAGGTTTCGGTCATTTCCACCATAAAGGTTGATTTGCCTGTTGACAGGTCATCTGCAGAACCAATACGGGTAAAAATCCGATCAATCGGTCCGAGTCGGGCGGATTGTGCCGGAATAAAGCTACCGCAATAGGCTAGTAAGGTAATCAAGGCCGTTTGTCGCATAAAGGTTGATTTACCGCCCATATTTGGACCTGTAATGATGGCCAGACGGTGATGAAAATCCAGGCTGGTATCATTCGGGGTAAATGCCGTTTTACTTAAGGCCTCTACGACTGGATGCCGTCCTGCGACAATTTTAATGCCGATTTCTGCGTGAAATTCTGGACGTGCCCAGTTACGCAATCGGGCCTGATGGGCAAAGTTTGCCAGCAAATCGATTTGGGCAATCGCACTACTCATGATCTGCAAATTGGCAATGTCTTGTCGTAATTCTTCTAGCAACATCTCGAACAGCATTTTTTCCCGTGCCAGTGCACGAGATTCGCTGGAGAGGACTTTGTCTTCGAAACTTTTCAGCTCAGGCGTGATATAGCGTTCGGCATTTTTGAGCGTCTGCCGACGAATATAATGCTGAGGAGCCTGTTCGGCCTGGGCACGGGTGAGTTCAATGTAGTAGCCACTCACCCGGTTATAGCCAATTTTTAGGGTCGGAATCCCCGTTGCTTCACGTTCCTGAATTTCCAGATCAATCAGGAATTGTCCGGCATGGTCACGGATCTTGCGCAGTTCATCCAGCTCACTGTCAAAGCCTTCTGCAATAACATTGCCATCACGTAACAAAACCGGAGGGTGCTCGACAATCGCGGCCATCAATCGTTGATGTAATCCGTTAAAATCGCCAAGTTCTTGGTCTAGCTGTCGCAATAGCAGTGATTTTTTTTGCTCAATGATCGGTTGCAGAGCGTGACGTAAAAATGGAATTTGGGCACAGGCCTGACGTAACTGAACCAGATCACGCGGACGCGCGCTGCCCAGCGCGACACGGCTTAACACCCGCTCAATGTCGCTGATTTCCTTCAGCACCAGACGAAGTGGTGTTTCATGATAGCCTTTAAGCAGCTGTTCAATGGCATCCAGACGCGCATCTAGCAGTGCAGTATCGCGCATGGGCTGCATTAATGTTCGGCCCAGTAAGCGTGCCCCCATGGCAGTTTCACAATCATTGATTAGTTGAAACAGTGAAGTTCCATGTTCAAAGAGGGGCTCAATAATTTCCAGATTACGTCGGGTGACCGGATCTAAGGCAATAAAGTCACTGCTTTGCTCGAGCTGTACAGAGCGGATATGCGGTAAGGCGGTTTTTTGTGTTTCTTTTGCGTAGTGGATGAGCGCGGCTGCAGCAGCTTTGGCCAGAGGTAAATGATCGATACCAAAGCCAGATAAGGTCGATACTGCAAATTGGTCACACAGGGTTTTTTGTGCGTTATTTAGGTTGAAATCGACATTAGGGCGTTTGGTCAGGGGACACTCGATCTGTTTCTTGATCTGTTCAATAATATTGGGATCGATCAGGTCTTCATCAATCAGAATTTCACTGGGCATCAGACGTGCCAGTTCAATCAGCAGTTGTTCCGGCTTATATTCCTGTTGTTGAACTTTAAAAATACCCGCACTCAAGTCGAGTAAGGCTATCCCGATCTGGTTTTGTTGCAGACATAAAGCCACCAGATTGGAGGATTGATGGCTGTTCAGTAAGGCATCGTCTGTGAGGGTTCCAGGGGTCAGGATACGCACTACTTGACGTTCAACCGGGCCTTTACCTGTGACTTCTCCGACCTGTTCACAAATTGCCACTGTTTCACCAGCCTTGACCAAACGTGCAAGGTAGCCTTCGGCAGAATGATAGGGCACGCCTGCCATTGGAATCGGTTCGCCTTGGGTTTTACCGCGATGGGTCAGGGTGATACCGAGCAGTTTGGCCGCTTTGTGGGCGTCGTCAAAGAACAGCTCATAAAAATCCCCCATACGATAAAACAGCAACGCATGCTGATGCTGCATCTTGACCTTAAGGTACTGTTGCATCATCGGGGTATGCGAGGAGAGATCAGCCATGACGTCTTGCATGCTCATGTAGGGGAGGTCCTTCAATTTGAACAATAAAATTACAGGGAAATAGAGGTCTGTTTTGCCAACAGGATGATTGCAGAATTGAACCGTGGTGCACAAGAGAACAGGGCATTCTTGTTATCAACAGGCAGCATTCACCTGAAGCGCAATCACGGCTCAAGTCTAACAAATTTAATAACTTGATCCAAAATATATTACCAGTAGCATCAAGTTGAAATATGGGATTCTTGTTGAAAGAAGACGAAGCGGGTGTCCATATTTTTACAGTGATTTAAGTTGGTTTGGGAGGTTGTTCATCTATTCAAAATTGGAAAACAGTAGCGAAATAAAAATGTTCTGGCAATTGAGGTTTCTTTATCCTTCCTTTTAATTGAATTTTTTAAGAGCGTATTTATGGCAAAAATGCGGTAACAAGGAGTGAACCATAAAAACTTTTTGAAAGTATCTGTACTTTTATCTCGTTGATTATCCTCGCACATCTCCCTCTCAGTTTTCTCGTGTTACTTAAATATCGTTAGTTACATTTGTACATAAAAACATCAAGCAGCTGTAATAGGGCTTTAACATAGAAAAGGTTAATTTGTGTGCAGATTCTGAGGAATCTTTGTGGATCCACTCAACCATTTTTCGAGTTGCTAAAGGTAAAGATATGTCCGAAAGAAAAGTCGCATTTGTGACAGGGGCACTAGGTGGTATTGGTAGTGAAATTTGTCGTCAGCTGGTAAAAGCAGATTATAAAATTATTGCAACGGTTGTTCCACGTGAGGAAGACCGTGAAAAGCAATGGCTAGAAAGTGAAGGATTTCAGCCAGAAGATGTACGTTTTGTCTTAACCGATCTGACCAACCATGCTGATGCAACGACAGCGATTCAGGAAGCGATTGAAGCCGAAGGTCGTGTAGATGTTTTGGTGAATAATGCAGGGATCACACGTGACGCGACATTCAAAAAAATGTCATTTGATCAGTGGTCACAGGTACTCGATACCAATTTAAAAACCCTGTTTACCGTGACCCATCCAGTCTTTAATAAAATGCTTGAGCAAAAGCAGGGACGGATTGTCAATATCAGTTCGGTGAATGGTCTAAAAGGACAGTTTGGACAAGCCAACTATTCAGCTGCGAAAGCAGGCATGATTGGGTTTACTAAAGCGCTGGCCCAAGAAGGCGCACGCTCGAATATATGCGTGAATGTGGTGGCACCTGGTTACACCGCGACACCAATGGTGACTGCGATGCGCGAAGAAGTAGTCAAAAGTATTGAAGACCAGATTCCGTTAAACCGTCTAGCTCAGCCTGAAGAAATTGCAGCAGCCGTCATGTATCTGGTGGGCGAATATGGCACCTATATTACCGGTGAGACCTTGTCGATCAATGGTGGTCTATACATGCAGTAAGCTTTATGCTGATGGCATTTGTTTTTTGACATTTTGAACAATAACTAAATTTTAAGCACTATAAATCCATGGAGTAGTACCAATGCTATACGGCGATATCTTTTCAAACATGAATGCTCAATACAAAAATATGTTTGAACCTTATGCAAAATTTAACAGTCTTGTGGCAAAAAACTTTGCTGACCTGACCAATTTACAACTCAACGCGGCGCGTCATTATGCTGACATCACCTTGTCGCAAGTGTTTGCCAACAGTGAAGTGAGAGACATGCAAAGCATGATCAACTGTGGCACCAAACAGTTGGAAACCATGACTAAACTCAGCCAGCAAATGATTGAGGACGGACAAAAGCTGGCGAGCTTGGCGACTGAATTTAAAGCCGAGTTTGACAAGTTGGTGAGTGAATCAATGCCGAACAATAAATAACGGTTTGCAATCCAGATGAAGATTGAAGACTAGTATGCGGGGAAGTGGAAATCACTTCCCCGTTTGCTATCCCATTCCTGATAAAGCATGAGGAATGACCCAGTAGGCGGAGTGGCGCAATGCAACAGAACATTTTTCAGTTTAACCAGAACGTCCAACGTTTTTTTGATGTACATGAGGAAATCTGGAAGAAAGTACAAGAATTTTATTATGGTGATAATCCACTCAATGAAGCATTGAGTAAAGTCAATAATGAAGACATGACGCTGTTCTTTCAGGCATTAACCAAAAACCCGGCTCGCTTGATCGAGATGCAGAGCAAATGGTGGATTGGCCAGATGCAGATCTATCAAAATATCATGTTGCGTAATGTCAACAAGGATATCCAGCCTTTGGTCACCCCCGAGCAGGGGGATCGCCGGTTCAAGGATTCACTGTGGCAGGAGCCGAATTATGATCTTTTGACCCAGTCCTATCTGCATTTCAGCAAATTGGTGCAAGAGATGCTGGATGAGGTGGAAGGCATTCCGGATAAAGTGCGTCACCGAATCCACTTTTTTACCCGTCAAATGGTCAATGCCTTTTCTCCGGGGAATTTTTTGTGGACCAATCCTGAAGTGATTCATCAGACCGTACAGGAACATGGACAGAATCTGGTACGTGGCATGGAAATTTTCCATGATGATGTCATGAACAGCAGCAAATATCTGTCTGTACGTATGGTCAATAATGACTCGTTCCGTTTAGGGAAAGATCTGGCTTATACGCCGGGTGCAGTCATTTTTGAAAATCCGGTCTTCCAACTGTTGCAATATGAAGCGACAAGCGAAACGGTTTACCAGACACCGATCCTGTTGGTTCCGCCTTTTATCAACAAATACTATATTCTGGATTTGCGTGAGCAGAATTCTTTTGTGAATTGGTTGCGTCAGCAAGGGCATACCGTATTTTTGATGTCCTGGCGGAATCCGGGGGCTGAACAAAAGGAAATGCGCTTTGATGACCTGATTACCTCGGGTACGGTTGAAGCGATGCGGGTCATTGAGGAAATGACCGGAGAAAAAGAAGTCAATGCGATTGGTTATTGTATTGGTGGGACGGTTCTCGCAGCGACGCAGGCCTACTATGTCGCGAAACGCCTGAAGAATCACGTCAAAAGTGCGACCTATCTAGCGACTTTATTAGACTTTGATAATCCAGGCAGTTTGGGTGCATTTATTAATGAACCGGTCATTCAAGGGATTGAAACCCTGAATCAACAGGTGGGCTATTTTGATGGCCGCATGTTGGCAGTAACGTTTAGCCTGTTACGTGAAAATACCTTGTACTGGAACTATTACATTGAAAACTATTTAAAGGGCAAACATCCGTCTGACTTTGATATTTTGTACTGGAACAGTGATGGCACCAATATTGCCGGACATGTCCATAATTTCCTGGTGCGTAATCTTTATCTAAATAATGAACTGATTCAGCCGAATAAGATCAAGGTTAATGGCGTAGGTCTGAACCTGTCAAAAGTAAAGACACCAAACTTTTTTATCTCGACTCAGGAAGACCATATTGCACTCTGGGATGCGTGCTTTAAAGGTTCAACGTATCTTGGGGGCGAAAGCACTTTGGTGTTAGGTGAATCTGGCCATGTAGCGGGGATCATCAATCCACCCAGCCGGAATAAATATGGTTGTTATACCAATCACGCGGCTTATGAAAATCCTAAGCAGTGGCTCGCAGATGCTCAATTCCATCCCGAATCCTGGTGGTTACGCTGGCAGGAGTGGCTTGCCCCTTATACCGGTGAGCAAGTGCCGGCTCGCAGCTTAGGCAGTGTTGCCTATCCTGTCAAGGAAGCTGCACCGGGCAGTTATGTACAGGCCAGTCTATTTTAATATTTGGGCATTATCAGTGCAGGCCTATAGTATAGGTGCAGGCACTTCAAGCAATAGATAAATGAAAAGATAGGATATAAAATGAAAGAAGTTGTGATTGTTGCTGCAAAACGTACTGCAATTGGAAGTTTTTTGGGTGGTCTTGCTAGTGTTAGCGCACCTCAATTGGGACAGATAGTGATTCGTGCTGTCCTCGAAGATGCTGGCGTCAAACCGGAACAGGTGGATCAGGTTATCATGGGGAATGTACTCACTGCAGGTGTAGGTCAAAACCCAGCACGTCAGGCAGCTATTGCGGCCGGTATCCCGGTTTCGGTGCCGGCTTCAACCTTGAACGTGGTTTGCGGTTCAGGATTGCGTGCTGTGCATCTCGCAGCACAGGCGATTGTAAGCGGCGAAGCGGATATTGTGGTGGCGGGTGGCCAAGAGTCGATGTCACAAAGCGCCCATATTATCCAGATGCGTAATGGCCAAAAAATGGGCAATGCACAGCTGATAGACAGTATGGTCTATGATGGTTTGACTGATGTGTATAACCAGTACCATATGGGCATTACCGCGGAAAATATTGTAGAAAAACTGTCGATTAGCCGTGAAGATCAGGATGCCTTGGCACTTACTTCACAGCAACGTGCTGCCAAAGCGCAGGCTGAAGGCAAATTTGAAGCGGAAATTGTGCCAGTTCAGATCCCGCAACGTAAAGGTGATCCGCTGAATTTCGAGCGGGATGAATATATCAAGGCGGACAGCAACGAGCAGAGTCTGGCCAAACTACGTCCGGCCTTTAAGAAGGATGGAACAGTGACGGCAGGAAACGCTTCGGGCATTAATGATGGAGCAGCCGCGGTCTTGGTGATGAGTGCTGATAAAGCTGCCGAACTGGGCCTAACGCCATTAGCCAAAATTAAATCTTATGCCATGTCGGGTATTGAACCAGAAGTGATGGGGCTAGGACCGGTTAATGCGGTACGAAAAACACTGGAAAAAGCCAGCTGGTCACTGCAAGAAGTGGATCTGGTTGAAGCCAATGAAGCCTTTGCTGCACAGGCTCTAGGGGTATCGAAAGAATTAGGTCTGGATATGGATAAGGTTAATGTGAACGGTGGTGCAATTGCATTGGGCCATCCAATTGGCGCATCCGGCTGCCGTATTCTGGTGACGTTGTTACACGAAATGCAACGCCGTGCAGCGAAAAAAGGTTTGGCAACATTATGTATCGGTGGCGGGATGGGGGTGGCTTTAGCGGTTGAACGCGTTTAAGTCGAGTTCCTTACCCAACAGAGTAAAAAGAATCCTTCGGGATTCTTTTTTATTGGAGATTCATAACATACATCAAAACTGAAGAGATCTTTTAATCGTTTCCTTAAGAGGGTTAGGGATGATACAGACCTAGTTCCGTTAAATGCTGGCGTAAAATTCGTCGTAGCTCCAGCACAGCATCAGGCGTCATCTGAATGGAATGTCCACCTTTAAAAATCTTTTCTGAACGTGCACCTGGCAAATGGGCACTTTGATAACTGACAATACCATCGCTCATTTGTGTTTTCTGTTCAGTATCCGTCTGATTGCCCAAAATTGAATGATAAATCAGCCCTTGACGTGGCATCACATCTTGCGTCAGGGCAATAAAACGCGATTGATGGCTGAGGTCACTGGGGCCATTCTGAATTAGCCCCCGATCCATCTGTTGTAACAGAGATTTCATATCGGGGTCTTGCGCTTGGATGGCTTCGCTCAGGCTTGACACAAAGACACCCGGAAGGCGGATGATTTTTCGTGCTGCGCGGGTGAACCAGCGTTCAGCATACTCGGTTCCGCGGTGTGGCGTCGCCAGAAAAATGGCACGGCTGAACTGATCAATTGAACGGATTTGTAAACGCTCATTCAGCATCGGGTCATTTTTCAGAGTGCTTTGCTGTCTTGCATTCATGGTGTGTAGCGCATCTCGGGAAAGATCAGCATTACTGACTAATAAGCGGCTGATAATTCCGCCCATGCTATGCCCAATCAAAACGGCATCCTGTTTGGCCGGTGCTTGTGTATTGAGCTGGCCAAAGGCATGTTTCAATAAGGCATAAATTTGCAAACGACTTTCGATCATGGGCATATTGGTCGAATAAAAAACCTGCCAGACCTGATAATGTTCACGTAACACCTGATCACCCATGATGTCATTGGTCAGTGCAATCCAGGCTTCCGGGCTACTGGCCATCCCATGTATCAGCACAATGACTTTTTTTTGCGGGTTATACGGCTCCAGCATATACAAATGGGGCATCGCCAGATTTTTTTCCCGGTCAATCAGGGAGAGATAGGCTGCAATGCCAAGATTATTTTGTGCTAGCCACAGTCCATAGGGTGCAGAAAAATTGGCTGCCAGAGGATACTGTTTATTGCCCACCCTAATTTTGTCGACCCGGTAAGGATCATAAAGCTGAATCTGTATTTCCGGCTGATTCAGAATATCCTCGACACTCTGTAGCGATTTGGGTTGCATGGCAATTGTGGCTGCCAAGTAACGTGCCTGATGAATATTGGGATGCTGGCCATTGCGATAGGAAAAATTGAGCGGATCCAAAATATAGCGGTCATTGACCGGTTGCTGATCTTTGGCCAGAACCACCACAAATTCTGAACCGAAGCCATCACGGCGGTTGATGGAACGTAATCCGGAAAAGTTAAGATTATAACTCGACAGTAACTGTTCCACCTGCAGATGAGCCAGCTGAGGGAAGTGTGAAAAATCGATGTTATAGACGCTCTTACCGACCTTGATTTGGGACTCGACTTTGCCACTTTGATGGCGGTTGGCATAGGTCATGATCAGTTTCGCGACCGCCTGATTATAAAAATCACGGATCTGAACCTGACGGTTGTCAAAAATGCGCTCTTGTGGCTGACGTCTGGTTTTAAACAGATAGGCATAACTGTAACGAATACTTTTGTCCAGTAAATCCAGTTGCTGATCCAGACACTGTTCATACTGTTGTTGCTGATTGTGCTGTTGCGGATTTTTAGTTTGCTGTTCAGTTGGGCTATATTGGCAAGCGGTGGAGTCACCAAGCTGCATGGCACGCGCCAGATAAATTTCACTACTGGTCGAGAGGAGCTGTTCATCCTGGATTTGTGGAATCTGTTGGAGCTCGGCAACGCAATGAACCGCCTGCTCGATACAGGCTTTGGCTTCTCGACCCGTCATGGACAGTACATTCAGGCTGGCTTCACTCAGTTTATGGCGTGTCAGAATGCTGTCACGTTCATTGGCAATCGTGACATTCAGCGCTTGCTGTTTGACACTCACCACCTGACAGCCGCTTATCCCTAGTAGACTGAGACCCATCGACACAGCAATTATTTTTTTTGTTATGAGCGTTGGCATAGTTCAACATAGTAGAACAGATGCGGTCATCATACGTGAAGGCAGAATTTTTGTAATGTATTTCGTATAAAAAATAGGCTGAACAGGCAGCCTATTTTTTAGCGTTTTTGTAATACCAACCTTAGTTAAGAAGCGGAATTGAGGACTTGCCAGACGTTCCAGCGGCCCTGTTTTTCAATTTCCTGGATTAAACGGTCGGCGACTTCAGCTTCACTTGGATACTTGCCTTTATAGGCTTTTAAGGTGTTTATGGCGTTTTTCTTTTGTTCCATGGCAATGTAATTGTTGGCTGCAGACAAATAAGCTTCTTGTACCCCTGCCTTCATGGCTTTGTCTAGATAAGGAATCGCTTCACGTTGACCACCCCCTTCAGACAAGCCAAAACCAAACCAGAAATTCGCTTCCGCATCATTTTGATTGATTTTGAGAATACGCTGTGCATAGGTTAAGGATTTGCTGGTATAAGCATGACCTAAATCCAGATTGCGGCCCATGACACTAGCTTTAAACGCACGCATCAGTACATCAAATGAAGCATTCGGATGGCTGGCCAACGTATCGAGCTGCTGGCTGACTTCACGCAGCTTGCTTTCAAAACCTCGACGTTCCTGACGGTCAGTAAAGCGTGGGGGATAATGCCGTGCTTTACCTTCGACCAGTTGCAGAAAATCGTCAATCTCAGTCACATCCAGTTCATTTTCACCAGCCATCACAGCAAATTTCATGGTGCGTTCAGGTTGATTGATTGTCGGAATAATCAATTTGTTCACTTCCAAGATAATGGTTTTGCTCGGATCCTGAGGTGATTTGATCTGCATCTTGTTGACGGGTTGCGCTGCGGCCTGTTTTAAGGCCAACTCAAACGGAGGCGGTGCATCATAATTAAACGGATTCAGCGCATAGAAGGCCGGGCTAATTTCAGGTTCGATAAAGATGATCGGCTCAACCCTTTCTGGTTGGGTTGAAACGGTACTACAGGCTGTGGTGAGGAGTGAGGTCGCAATCAAAGTACAGGCCAGCGGTGTTAGGCGCATAAGATTCATCCGTTGTTCTATTTTATCATTAGACAGGCTGTAGCTGAGTCTAAGAAAAAGCTCAGCAACATACAACGCTGTCCTTGTTACAGTCTTTATTGAGTGGTTTAAGGCTTGGCTTGACTGTTTTGTGCTTCGCATTCACGACGCACATCTTCGATAATTTGCAGTTCTTTTGCACTATAAGGCTGTTCATTTTGCTGCTGGGATTTAAAGGTCGGATCTAGCTGGGAAAGACGCTGACATAAACTGTTGATACGTTTTTCATTCAGCTGCAAACGATCCAGTAAAACACGCATACCTTCCAGAATAGGGTCGGACTGATCCTGTGTGGTAGCATACGGTTGGAAGCCAATGCTTTCTGCATAATCACGGCGGCGGGCTTCCTGTTCCTGTTTGCTTTTATCCTGCTCTTTTTGATCTTTCAGGATATAGCGTGCCGAGTAACCGACCGCAGTTGCACCGGCCGGTACTTCTTTGGTGACGACCGCATTTGATCCGATTTTGGCCCCTTTGCCGACCGTAAAAGGCCCCAGAATTTTGGCACCAGCGCCCACGATCACGCCATCTTCCAGCGTCGGGTGACGTTTACCTTTGTTCCAGGTTGTACCGCCTAAGGTCACGCCATGATACAGGGTGACATCATCACCAATTTCGGCGGTTTCTCCGATGACCACGCCCATACCATGATCAATAAAGAAACGTTTACCAATTTTTGCGCCTGGATGAATTTCGATGCCGGTCGCAAAACGGCTGAAAGAGGATAACAGGCGTGCTGAACCCTTACAGTTTTTTTTCCACAGTTCATGGGCCATACGGTGCATGAGCAGCGCATGAATACCCGGATAAGTCGTTAAAACTTCTAAAGTATTGCGAGCGGCGGGATCTCGCGCAAATACAGCTTGGACATCTTCTTTGAGCTGTTTAAGCATCTGTTTGATCCTCTTGATCTGTCGATTTTTTCCATGTGCCCTGTGTCAGAGCCTGTACCCGGCTAAAAATGCCACGTAATAAATGATATTCCATACGGTCTAATTGTATCCGTCCAAACAAACGGCGCAAGCGTAAAGGTAACAATCGCGGATTTTTTGGATCCAAAAATTCAATATCTTGCAGCATTTTCTCCATATGTGGATAAAACTGCTCCATTTGCGCATGGGTGACTAGCGGTTCATCCCATTGCATGGATTCCTGTTCTGTGACCGGCATTTGTTCTTCATGTGCAGTCGGTTGCACCTGCAACTGCAGGGTGGCCATGCGCATTTCATAGCAGACGACCTGAATGGCTTGGGCAACATTCAGTACCCCATAGTCAGTATTAACTGGAATGGTGACATGATAATTCGCTAAAGCCAGTTCTTCGTTGGTCAAACCGCGATCTTCCCGTCCAAATACCACAGCGACTTGTTGTTGATGGTGTACCACGGCCTGCATGGATTTTTCTGCGGCTGGGCGGACGTCCAATAAAGGCCAGGGAATGGTTCTGCTGCGCGCACTGGTGCCAAACACCAGATGACAGTCCTGGATGGCTTGTTGCAGCGTTTCTACAATCTCGATCTGTTCAATCAGGTCGCTGGCACCGGCTGCCAACGCATCAATATCCGGATGTGGATAGGTTTTGGGTGCAACCAGGACCAGTTTACTCAGCCCCATGGTTTTCATGGCGCGTAAGGCACTACCAATATTGGCAGGTAGGGTGGTATTCACCATGACAATACGTACATTTGAGAGAGATGCCGAAATTGCGGCATTGTCCAGTTGATTCATATTTGATCCGGAAAATGTTTTAAGAATATTGGCTGGTTTCGGCCTGATATAGATCCAAGGCTTCATCCATGCTCATATTGGGGGATAGCGGCGTGGTTACAGGTATTGCAGGGGATGGCTCTGCTGCTTTTGCCGCTTTGGATTTCACTTGATATTCAACATGCAAGGCCTGTTTACCGAAATAGTCACGCAATTTGCTGAGCAATTCATCCTGTGGGGCCACTTTCCAGTTCATGCCCAGATGTAACTCTGCTGTGGCATAGGCGGTTTCCACATGCAGTTGTAACGGAATATGCTGGCACATGTCGACATTGCAGAATGGCAGCAAGATTTGCTGTAAATCATGTCCCAGTTGTGGTGTCAGCATCTCATGATCAAGCTTGATTCTAATGCTATTGGCACGTTTCTGGCGAATTTCATTTAAGGTAAAAGCTTTGGTGAGGCGTCCCATCGGACGGTCAAAGCCTTCACGTTCGTAGATTTCACCTTCGATGACCACAACCCGTTCGTTTATGATAATCTCTTTGAAACGCTGGAAACGTTCGTGGTTACAGCTGACTTCAATCCGTGCTGTACCATCGTCTAGCGTCACCATCATCCGGTTCGGGAAATTGGCCACGTCAATGACCAGTCCAGCAAATACGGTGGTGACACCGCGTCGTGTTGGTGTCAGCTCATTAATGCGTGCGGGAATAAAGGCTTTTAATTCCTGTCGGTAAACATCAATCGGGTGACCGGTGAGATACAGGCCTAGAGTGTCTTTTTCACCTTTTAAGCGGACTTCATCACTCCATGGTTTTACCGGCTTGGCAGGTTTGCGTTGTACCTCTTCTACTTCACCGAACAGATCCATGATGCCGGTTTCACGGTTTTGTCGCGCCTGTTCGGCGGCTTGGACCGCTTCCGGCAGTTGAGCCATCAGACTGGAGCGTTCAATACCCAGGCAGTCGAGCGCACCTGCACGAATCAAGGCTTCCAGGGTGCGTTTATTGATTTTTTTCAGATCAATCCGATGGCAGAAATCAAACAGGTCTTTATATGGACCTTCTTTCTGCCGCGATTCAATCACCGATTGCATGGCCTGTTCACCCACGCCTTTGATGGCACCTAAACCGTAAACAATGGTTTTTTCATCTGTGGCATGGAAATGATACAGAGATCGATTCACCGAAGGAGGTAAGACTTCCAGTCCATTGCTGCGACAGTCATCGATCAAAAATACCACACTGTCGGTGTTCTGCATTTCCGACGACATCACCGCAGACAGAAATTCAGCCGGATAATGCGCTTTTAACCAGGCGGTTTGATAGGCGACGAGGGCATAGGCTGCAGCGTGTGACTTGTTAAAACCATAACCTGCGAACTTTTCCATATAGTCGAAGATATGGTTGGCGGTGACTTCATCAATACCTTTTTCTGCGGCACCTGCATTAAAGATCTGGCGCTGTTTGACCATTTCTTCCGGTTTTTTCTTACCCATGGCACGGCGTAGCAAGTCCGCACCACCGAGGGTATAACCGGCACAAATCTGTGCCGTTTGCATCACCTGTTCCTGATACACCATGATGCCGTAAGTTGGTTCTAGTACGCCTTCAAGTAGAGGATGCAGATATTCAAATTCACCGCCGTGCATACGGTGGATAAAGTCCGGAATCAGATCCATCGGACCGGGACGATACAGGGAAACGAAGGCAATAATTTCCTCAAATTTGCTTGGACGTGCCTCTTTCAGCATTTTTTTCATGCCGACGGATTCAAACTGGAATACCGCCGTGGTGTTGGCATCTGCGAACACTCGATAGGCATCCGCGTCATCCAGCGGAATATGGGAAATATTCAGTGGTGTTTCTAACTGGTTGTGCTTGTTAATGTTCTGGACGGCATCTTCAATTACGGTCAGGTTACGCAGACCCAAGAAGTCAAACTTGACCAGGCCCGCAGATTCCACATCATCCTTATCGAACTGTGCAACGCGGCTGCTACCATCCGCTTCGCACATGACTGCAGAGAAATCGGTAATTTTGGTCGGTGCAATCACCACACCACCGGCATGTTTACCGGTGTTACGGGTAATGCCTTCCAGCTTGAGTGCCATTTCCCAGATTTCAGAGGCATCGTCATAATCCGGATTAGACGGATTGGTCACCATGTCTTTCAGTTGGGGTTCCATTTCCAGCGCAGTTGCCAGATCGACACCCAACGGTTTGGAGGGAATCAGTTTGGATAGGCGGTCGGCCAAACCATAGGACTTGCCCAGTACCCGTGCGACATCACGGATGGCGCCTTTCGCTGCCATGGTGCCGAAGGTGGCAATCTGTGAAACGGCATCACGACCATAATTTTGTGCCACATAATCAATCACGCGATCTCGACCGGCAATACAGAAGTCGATATCGAAATCGGGCATCGAAACACGTTCCGGATTGAGGAAACGTTCGAACAGCAGCTCATAACGCAATGGATCAAGGTCAGTAATTTTCAGGCTATAGGCCACCAAGGAACCTGCACCTGAACCCCGTCCTGGACCGACCGGAACGCCATTATTTTTTGACCACTGAATGAAGTCCATCACGATCAGGAAGTAGCCTGGGAACCCCATGTTATTGATGATGTCGATTTCATAAACGATTCGTTCATCATAAGGTTTACGGATCTCGGGCCAATCCTCACCCCGTTTCTCGGGCGGGTAGAGGTGGGCTAAACGTTCTTCGAGACCTTCTTTGGAGAGATGGGCAAAGAAGGTTTCAATGGTATGACCTTCTGGAATTGGATAATCCGGCAGGAAGTATTTACCTAATTGCAGCGTGACGTTACAGCGCTGAGCAATGTAATAGCTATTTTCAATTGCCGATGGCAGATCGGCAAACAGCTCGGTCATCTCACTTGAGCTTTTAAAGTATTGTTCAGGACTATAGTTTTTCGGACGGCGCTCATCCCCGAGCACATAACCATCGGCAATACAGACACGCGCTTCATGTGCTTCGTAATCTTCAGAGTCAATAAAGTGCACATCATTGTGTGCCACGACACCGATTTGGTATTTTGCTGCCAGTTTGACTGCTTCACTGATGAAATCATCTTCACCTGGGCGATTGGTCCGGGTAACAGCCAGATAGACGCGATTGCCAAATTTTTCGATCCAGGCTTCCAGCAACGGTTCGGCTTTTTGTGGATTGGATGAACATAGCATTTGTCCGACATCACTATGCATGCCGAGCAGGACAATCAGATCCTGATGTTGTTGCAGGATCCAGTCTTTTTCTACGCAGGGAATATCTTGTTGCTGTCCTTCAATCCAGCCACGTGATACCAGTTCGGTTAGGCTGCGCCAGCCGTGATTGGTCATCGCCAGTAGGATTACTTTGTGTTGTGCATCGTTCAGGCGCAAGGTGCTGCCCAGAATCGGTTTGATGCCTTTACCCAGACAAGCGCGGTAAAACTTGACCGCTGCATGTAGATTGGACAGATCGGTGAGTGCCAAAGCCGGCATTTGCTCTTTGACCGCTGCTTTGATGAGATCAGGGACCCGGACTATGGATTCGGTAATCGAAAATTCTGTGTGAATACCCAAATGAACAAACCGCATAGATTAACCCTTACCTAGACCGCCGAACATTTTAACATGCTATCTCGAGTGAATTTGTTGAATATTTTCGCAAAAAGAATTTTTAGTGCACGCATCACCTCAAAATAACTGATTGCTATTTTGTAGGGAAATTTTAAAATTTCACAAATTCTTTGATTGTTCTCTTATGAGTATAAATTATCGGCCGGATATTGATGGTCTGCGTGCTATCGCGGTGTTGTTGGTCATTTTCAACCATGTCGGCTGGAGTTTCTTCTCTGGAGGATATATCGGTGTTGATATTTTCTTCGTCATTTCCGGTTATCTCATCACCACGATTTTGCTGAAAGACATGCAACAGCAACGCTTTTCGGTCGCGCAGTTTTATAAGAAACGCGTGATCCGTTTAGCACCTGCCTACTTTACCGTGCTACTGACGGTGAGTGCAGTGGGGTATTGGTTGTTGCTGCCGCAGGAGTTGGTGCAATATTCAAAAAGTCTGATTTATTCGACTTTTTTAATGGCCAATATCTATATGCGTAAAGAAGTCGGAGATTACTTCAGCAATAGCGTGGATGAAACCCCTTTACTGCATTTATGGTCTTTAGGGGTAGAGGAACAGTTCTATATTTTCTGGCCATTGATTCTGTTGTTTTTGCTACGCAAAGTTCCCTTGAAATGGCTTGGCGTCATTATTGCGGGCTTGATTCTGTGCTCTTTGCTCAATGCTGAACTCGCAATTGCAGAAAATGCTGCGAAGGCCTATTACACCATGCCTGTGCGCGCATTTGAGTTGCTGTTGGGCGCAATTATCATTTTCGTGCCTACATGGCCACTGAAACGTTTTTGGTCGTGGCTGGGTATTACCTTAGGCCTTATCATCTTGGCATTCTGTGCATTGTATTTTAATGAGAATACCCATTTTCCAGGGCGTACAGCTTTGTTGCCTTGTCTGGCGACAGCACTGATTATTTATCTTGGGCAACTCGATCACAAGAGTAATCTTCTGCTCAATAATCCACTCAGTCGCTATCTCGGTAAATTATCCTACCCGATGTATTTGTGGCATTGGCCGCTGATTGTTCTGTTTCAGTTGCATTTATGGCCATTAACCCTATTCAATCAGTTCTTGATCATCGGCGTGACGCTGATCTTGGCCTATATCACCTATCGTTGGGTGGAAACACCTTGTAAGACCTTCGTTCGTGTGTCGACTTCAAAAGTGATTCTGTGGGGATTCGTGATACCTGCTGTAATTGTCACTACGGCTGCAGCCAGTGTGATTCAACACAAAGGTTTCCCCCAGCGCTTTTCACCTGAAGTGAATCAGCAAATCGCTGCATTACAGTCCTTTGCCCATCGGATCCGGATTAATTGTCATGGTTATCCGAATGCAGAGGAATTGCCGAGTATAAAACGCTGCATTTTAGGTGAACATAAAGCGGAAATTGATTTTCTCTTGATTGGTGATTCCCACGCCAACCATTTCACGGGCATGCTGGATGTTTGGGCGAAGGATGCGCACCTGCGTGGGTATGATGTCACACAAGATACTACAGTCTATTTGCCAGGTGTTGAAATGCTGGAGGAGTCTTCTGCCAGCGCTGATACCGTGGATCAAACGTAAGCGTTCGCTGAACACACCTTATGAATTCATCCTATAAGCCTTAATTTAGTCCCCACTTAAAAACAAGTGGGGACTAAAATTT